>JAYTFO010000424.1:0-12852 GCA_043734305.1 Acidobacteriota bacterium
AGTCGCCGATCAGTTCGGACTCGAGGCGGAAGGGCTGGGCATCACGAGCCCATCCTCGGGCGGCTACGTAACATTTCTGGAATGCGACCCTTCCGGTAAGAGGCTCGGCCGGCTTGGGCTTCTCTGTTTCCGCGGACTTGCTAGGGCCCGACGAACACGCCGTCATGAGGGCCAGCGCGAAGAATGCCAGAGCCAGTTTTTTCATGGATATTTCCTGTAGGATTTTCATGGTTGTTTTCATCGCCATTGTAATGGAGCGTCGGCATGGATTCCTATTTGGAAAAGCTTCGCCAGGAACTCGAAGAGACAATGGCTGTTGTTGGTCCCGAGAGCATGGGCAAGGGCGCGGACGGGAAGTGGACTCCGGCGCAGGTGCTGGAGCATTTGTATCTCACGTATCACAACACCAACAAGGGCATCGCCAAGTGCCTGGAAAAAAGGACGCCGCTGGGGACGGCGGGCACACTGAAGAACCGCGTGCAGACTTTCGTGGTGGTGAACCTGGGGTGCTTTCCGCCGGGTCGAAAGGCTCCCGAGGGCGTGGTGCCGAAAGGAATGCCGGTCGACGAGGTGCGGCGGGCGATTCTTCCTGAGATTCAGATGATGGATGAAGGATTTGCGGAGTGCGAGCGCAAGTTTGGCGCAGGTGCCAAGATTCTGGATCACCCTGTTCTCGGACCGTTTAGTGTGGCGCAGTGGCGGAAGTTTCATTGGGTGCATGGAAGGCATCATGCGCGGCAGATGCGGGAGAGGGTGGGGAAGGTTTAGGGGTGAGGGCTTGAGGGGCCGGTGCGGAAGGTGCGAACCTCGGCGGCTGAAGCCGGCATAATAAGCACGGCGGTAAACGCAGCGGTGAACCGCTGCGCCACCCAAAAGCAAATGCAACAGCGGGTTCCCGCAACGGCTGAAGCCGTCAGACTTTTCGGGTACGCTACGGCGCGGCTGAAGCCGCGCCCCTTCAAAGCAAGGTCAAGATCTGAGTTTTTACAGCTTGTAAAGCCGCACCCCTTCAAAGCAAGGTCAAGACCTAACGCCGCGCCCCTTCAAAGCTAGGTGCTTGCTACTCGCGCTCTTTCACGCCGGCTTTGCGGGCTTGCTCCTGCATGGTTTCCAGTTCCTGTTTGGCGGCGTCGACGGCTTTCTGTTTTTCATCGAGCTGCTTCCGGAAATCGGCTTCATCTTTATCCCACTGGCCGGAATTGCGCAGGCGATTGCCGGCGTCGGAATATTGGGCGACGGCACGCAGACGGTATTCGCGCTGGGTGAGATCCAAATCACGGTTTAGGGATTCGATGTTCTTCTGCTGGGCATCTAACTTGTCCTTCCAATCGTCCGCACTCTTTTTGCGCTCGGCCTCTGCGGCCTTTGGATCGGCAGCAGGAGTCGTGACCGCGGAGTTGGCCCCGGTGGACTGATTGGCGCCATTGGCATTCGAAGCGATCGCCGGACCCACGACACTCACTTTGTCGTTGATGGGAAGGTTGTCGTTGTCGTAGTGGTGGACGGAGGCGGTTTGCGGCGCCTTATTTTTGCGGTTGGTGCGGGCGGCGTCTCCGAGAGACTGGGCGGACGCAGGGTTCGCTCCGCTGAGGAGCAGGGCTCCGATGGCCATCCAAATTGAGCGTTTCATTCGATCATCCTTCCGCAGGGTTGCGATCCAGTCGCGCGCCTGCTGTGGTGGTCTATGTTTCTCGATCTCAAGAACTTGTGCTTGCCGCTTTCGCGCCGGACAGAAAGCTGCCGATCGTCCGGTCCAGTTGGGCGGCTTCGCGGGCAATGTCGTCCGCGAGTTGGCGCGCCAGTTCGGTGTCGCGGGTATGCGCCAACTGCTGCGCGTATCCGGCGATAGTTGTCAGTGAACTTCTCAATCCCAGAGCCATCTCGGCGGAAACTTCTCTGCGCATTGCCTGATCCTCGCGGATGTGCGCAATCTCGGTTCGGTCGGTGAGCACGAACGTCGTTCCCATCAGGCTGGCATCTTCGGCGAGTACGGGAGACACGGTCAGATCGAGCACGCGCCGGAAACCGTCGGGGCAGGCGTAGTCGAGGACTAGTCCGCGGACCACGGATTCCCCTTGCACAGCGGGAGCGATTGCTCCTTCAAAAGTCGAGGTGTTGCCGTCTCGAAAGGTGGCCGTGCGAAACAGTTCTGTGGCGCGCATTCCGACGGGGGAAGCGAATCCGAGGAGCTCGCGAGCCATGGAGTTTGCTTGACGGACCAATCCGCTGGCGTTGAAGAACAACACGCCGCAGGAGAGATTGCCGAGTACGGTTGCGCTCAGCGTGTCGGAAGCTTTTGCTTTTCTGCGGTCGGCTTGCTGGAGCGCGGTCAGTTCGTGTTTCTGCTGTTTCAGTTGCTGAATGACGGCGTGGTAGCTGTGGACCGGCAAGCCCTCGGCAGTCAGCGGAGATTGCGAAAAGGAAGCGGTATCCGTGACCATGCTTTTGCGCATGCGCCGGATCGCGATCGCGCCCAGGACAAAGGCTGCAATGGCAACCATCAGCAGCAAACCCAAGCGGAACACCATCGGATTCAGCAGCAGGTTCACAGCAACCCCCAATACCAGTGCAGGAATTCGTTGCCAAAGAAAAAAGCGAGCACTGCCATGCTTCCGAGGAAAACTCCAAAGGGCATTTCGTAATGACGAAGAGCCAAACGCGCCGAGTGCCAGGCGCGGCGGCGGGCGTCGGGAGAAGTACTTCCGCGCGCTACATTCCGGCGCGTGCGTTTGATCCACACGGCGAGAATGGTGCTGACTCCGAAGAGCGATCCTGCCAGTGAGGCGGCGAAGATTGTGAGCACGGTGAGTTTGGTGCCGAGGAACGCACCGATCATCGCCATGAGTTTGACGTCACCGAATCCCATGCCTTCGACGCCGCGGGCGCGCAGATAGATGGCGGCGGCGCCGTACAGGAAAGAAGCTCCAACGGCAGCTCCGAGCGCTGAATCCGCCAGCGACCACAAGCGCCACGAAAGATCGCCGCTCACCGGCAGAGAAACCAGTCCCGGCATGAGGCGCGACGCGAGATCGTCGACCGGCACCAGCATACTGAACACGATGCCGAGAACGACGCCGGGCAGGGTGAGCGCGTCAGGAAGAAGTTTAGTTTCGGCGTCGGTGAAAATCAGGCCGAGCAGCAGGTAGCCGAAGACGATGCACTTGAGCATCGCGAGGGTGAGTCCGAAGTGGGCGTAGCAGCCGAGAAAGATCAAGCCAGTGAGTAGCTCGACGACGAGATAGCGCGGCGAGATTGGCTCTTTGCAGTTGCGGCATTTGCCGCGCAGAATCAGCCAGCTCAAAACCGGCAGGTTGTCGTAGAGCGGAATGAACTTCTCGCAATGCGGACACGCGGACCTCGGCGTCACAACCGACTTGTCCAGGGGCAAGCGGTAGATGCAAACGTTCAGGAAACTGCCAAAGGCGAGTCCCAGAGCGAAGATCGTGAGTGCGAGAAGAGGGTCCACGTTAGCTAAGTGCCCAGTTTGTCTGGATTTGCCGATTATATGCCGGGTGGGTGGGCGGGTTCTAAGGTACGAAGGGGAGTGTCCTCTTGGCCGGGGGAAGTGGCTGGGAATACAGCCGGTTAGTGCGCGCCATTGCGAGCTGGAACGGATAGCCTGCGGTTGTTCAGGTCGAACGCTTCGTACCTGGAGAGCCAAGGGCCTGAACACCGCTCCGCAAGAAAGGCAAGCCGTTACTCAAAAATCGGTGTCAGCTTTGCCAGCACCTCGTCCATGATCGCGTCGGAGACGCTTTCCAGCTTCTTACCCTTGCGCGCGAAGAGATCGAGCGCACAGGGCTGGTCGCAACGGACAATGCCTGTCGTTTTGGTTCCCGCGCCCGTCAGCGCCACGGCAAAACCGGCCGTCCGCGCGAAATTCCCTTTGCTTGTGATCGGGAGAACGATGGGTACTTTCGTCACCCGGTTGAAAGGCTCTGGCGACACGATCAGGACTGGGTGTTGGCCCTTTTGCTCGTGACCTTCCGTAGGATCAAGCCCGACCAGCCAGATTTCGCCGCGCTTCATCAAATCAGCTCGCCGCCGACCGGATTGTCATCGAGCCATGCGCGCTCTTGCGTGCTACGCCTGGCCTTGGGATCGCATTGGGCAAGCAACTCGGCCAGGGTATAGTGGGGCCGTTGCTGCGGTTCCACGACCAGCCGGCCGCTCTGGACCGCGAGGCCGACTTTGGCTCCCGGCCGCAACTGAAGGATATCGAGCAGAGCGGGCGGGACGGCCAGCATGATCGAGCCGCCGACTCTGCGCAAACTGGTGGTATGCATGGCTTCCTCCGTAGTTATATATAAATATAACATTTTCGGAGAGGTTTCTCAATCCTGTCCCTGTCCCCCAGGATTTGCCTGCGACAAACACCCAATACCCAGACGATGACCGCCATCTCGCGCAAAGTTCGCTTCGCCCTCAACTCCGGGAACGCGCCCCGGGTAGGGCGCATCCCCGTAGCCGCGAAAGTATTTACTTCTTCTGCAGCGACTCGATGTACTTGGTTAAATTGGAGACGCGCTGCTGCACTTCGGACTCATGGCCTCCGCTCATGCTGAAGAACAGCTTGCCCCAGATCGGCATTTCTTTGTTGCCGTGCGCGGGGAGGGAGTCTTCTCCGCGAATGGTGGTGACGACTTTCATCGCCGGATACTTGCCGCCGTTCTTCTCAGCTAAGGTGGTCAAGTCGGCTGGTGCGACCTTGAGTGCGGAGGTCGCTGGTCCGTTGCCGCGGGCGTCGGTTCCGTGGCAGACCGCGCAATAGGTCTTGAACATTTCAACGCCGGACGCGGGCGACGTCGATACGATGGGAACGTGTTTGATTTGCTTGGTGGGCTGTTCCTGCGCCGGAGCCAGCATCGCGAATGCGATCAGGGCGACGAGAACCATCCAGTAAGTTTTACGAGTGCGCATGATTTTCCTCCTGAGGACTGCACCACTCCGTTTGTTCAAAAGACGACTACTACAACCACAATTGCAGTCTAGGTCGGGGGGGAACTATCGGCGGTGAGGAGCATCACAGATGGTAGTGATGTGGGGTGGACAGTCTTGTCCGCCGCCATTGACTTTTGCTGACACGCGACAGAATCAAAATCAACAGCAACTGCGTCGGACAAGAGTGTCCGACCTACACTCTTGCTCAGGATTTACCGCTGAGGGCCGAGGTTCTCCGGTGCTGCGGGCGCTGGTGGTGGAGGAGTTTCGAGTTTGTGGCGCGCGGCATTCGGGCCTTCGCTCACCGGTGTAACCGTCAGGGACGATTGCAGGCTGAAGTTCAGGACGGTTTCGCTGGGGAGTTTGATTTGCTGACCCTTGGTGACGGCTTGTACGCCGCCGCCAACGCCGCCCCCGGCTGCGGCTCCGATGGCTGCGCCCTTGCCGCCACCGGCGATGCCGCCGATGATGGCGCCGATGGCTGCTCCGGCTCCAACTTTCTCGGCCGTGTTCTTGCCGCGCGAGCTGCCGTCACGCCGATATTGATCGGTCTCGATGGAGTAGGATTTTCCGCCCACGGAAATTCGATCCAGTTGCAGGACCAGTTCTGATTTCCCGGCAAACTTGCCGGCGCTCTTTACGTCGATGACATGTCCCTGAACGTCATAGCCGGCAGCGAGCACGACGTCCCCGTCGACCGACAAAGGGGAGTCGAGGGTGGCTTTGAAAGTCTGCCCAGGCTGCGCTGTTTCGGAATCGAGTTCGTCCACCAGACGGATGGCCATCGTGGTTCCCGACGGGACGGTGACTTTCTTTACGGGGGGTGGCGGTGGCGGGACAGCAGGGGTGGCCGCCGTAGCGGGCGCGGGATGTGCATCCTGCGCGGGCGCCACGGGCGGAGCTGGAGCTGCCGACGCCATCTCCGAGTTCGGGGCAGAGTGGCGCGGCGTGC
Source organism: Acidobacteriota bacterium (assembly GCA_043734305.1). GTDB lineage: Bacteria > Acidobacteriota > Terriglobia > Terriglobales > Acidobacteriaceae > Acidiflorens. The sequence goes on from JAYTFO010000424.1 coordinate 5,894, forward strand.
TGGGTCTGGGCTTTTCCGCCCTTCGGACGGGCTCCGCGCGGGTGGGTTCTTCCGGCAAAGTGGCCGCAGCCGACGGAACGACTTGCAGGTCATTCACGACTTCCTTGACGCCCGCAACCGACGAAGCATAGCGGGATGCGGCGGTGCGCTGCGCTTCATTGTCCACCGTGCCGGAAAGCGTGACCACGCCGTTCGCGGTTTGCACGGTGAGCTGTTTGCCCTGCAATCCTGAATCGGCGGTGATCTTGTTCTGGACTTCTCCAGTGACTTCGCTGTCGGGGGCGGTTTTTGTGCATGCCACGCCGATGGCAAGAACTCCGACGAGAATCACCAGCCAGGCATGCGAAACGATCCGAGGTTTCATAAAACCACTCCTAAACAATGAGGAAGAGCTAAGCATCAGTTTAGATGCGCGGCGGGCGTCAATTACGGGAAACTTTATGAATCGGGAGTACACAATCAGGAGCCCTGGAAATGACTCCTGAACAAGGATTTGGCTGAGGCCAAGGGTATGCGGATCAAACTGGCAGTGGTTATTCCTGGCGAAGAAATTTGTAGTCCAGGATGGACGCAGCGAGCACGGACCCGTCTTTGGTGACGTGCGCTTCTTTGGCGCGAATCAACCTGCCCTGACAAAGGACGGTGCTATTTTTCTGGCCGGAAATTTCCTCGGGCATCTCAAAAACCATTTCGATCAGGGCGTTGGTGGGCAGTTGTTGCGGTCCATGAAAGAGCACACCGGACTGGCTGATGTTCTGGATCGCACCTTCAAACCAGACGCTGAGATTCTTCACCCGAAATCGCAGGGGAACGTCGAGCTTCAGACGGCGCGCGCGCGGCACCCATGTGGGCTGCTTCGGACTCGACCGGCGTTTGACGCCGGCCGTGTCCGCAACGGGAGTTTCTACCCGGTTTCCACGGCGCATGGTCTTCCAGTCGTACTGATAGGCAGCGGCGCACTGGAGGCAAACCTGGTAATACTCTCCATTGGCGGCCCGACGCGGCCAGGCAAATTCGTGCGAACATCGACCCAGCATGAGAACGTCCATGATTTTCTGCTGCATGATGATGAGTGCGCCCGGAACTCTTCGGGCTGTACCCATTTTCTGATGAGATGGCTTTGCTGGGTAGGTTACTTTCGTGTCTGGCCGGAGCGGTTACTAGCTCTTAGCTGCTAGCTCTTGGCTTGAGTCTTACGGGTGGACGCTGCCGACCAGGGGCTACGGGCTGCGAGCTACGAGCTAAAGCCGACATGACAGAATCAACGGTAGCTGTTTGCGAAGAGCGAAGAGCCAACAGCTAACGGCTAAGAGCTCACTTCGCGGGATCCAGGACGGCCCCTACCAGGTCGGCGAATTGTTGCGCGGTGAATTCGTTGCCTTCAAGATTCACGATTAGTTTGGCGTCGCGGTCGATGATTGCCGTGTGGAGAGAATGGACGAAGAGGCCTTCGTCGGGGACATAGTTCACACCGAACAGATCGCAGACGCGCTGCACATCGGCGACTGCGCCAGTCAGGAAATGCCAGTGCTCGGGGTCGGCTTTCCATGTTTTCGCGTAGTCGCGCAGAGTGTCGGGCTGATCATGGACGGGGTCGAAGGTGACGGTGAGCAGTACGAGATCTTTTCCCAGACGTTTCTGAAATTGTTTTTGCAGGACGCCGAAGTTGTTTGTCGAACGGAAACAATATTCGGGGAGCGCGCAGCGCGTGTAGACAAAATTCAGCGCAATCACTTTGCCGGCGAGTTGGCGGAATTGGAGGGCGCGTCCCTGTTGGTCGGTGAGCGTGAAATCGGGGACGGCCTGGCCGATATCCAGTCGCTGCACGGGGCCGCGCAGAGCTTCCTCCAAACCCTTCAAGCGGCGGGCCTGGGCCGGTTCTCGTTCGGAGCTGTCGTAGCGGCGCACGCGAATGTCTTCCACGTGCGAGGCGTCTTTGCCAACCACCAGCGTGAAATCGATCAGCGCGCCACGGGCTAGCGTTTCAAGTGATTTCGAATCGGGCACGGTGAAGGACATGGCCATCGCGTCCATGAAGCCCGGAATCTCGTTGCACGAAACGAGCATGGTGTGGCGGGAACGATCGACGCTCAGAACGAGTCCGCTGGCTGGATGGCGCTGCTGGGCGTGCATGCCGACGGACAGCAGCGCGACGAGGAGCAGAGCCAGTATCCAGCGTTCGTAGTTGATGTGCCTCATTGCTATCGAAGAACCGGACTCGTTGTTTTGCGGCCATGTTTGATGCTGCTCGCGGGTGCAGCTTCTTTTCCTGACGCAGCGCGTGCCTTTCCGCCGAGGTGGACGCGTTGCCGCTCCAGCTTCTTATATTCCTTCCCAAACTCGGTGATCTCAAGCCATTGATTCTTGGCGACGTCCTGGAAATTCTGGCGCGTATCGGTTGCAGGCCACCAGATTTCAATATTCAGGATGCGGGCACCCTTGCCGAGGCCGATATGTTGTTGCAGGGGAGACGCGCCGAACGAGCCTCCACTGCCGACTGTTCGATAAATGAATCGTTCGCCGTTGCCTTCATTGTGAACTGTCACTTTGATTCGTGCGCCGATGGCGGGGCGATTACTCTTCGCTCCGACGAGGCGCAGGCTGATCCAGTCATTACTGTTGCCGGGATTCTCAAACAGACGAATCGCGTGCTTGTCGCCGGGGACGGCGCCTCCGATTTCGGCGACGATGTCCTCATCGCCGTCGTTGTCGAGGTCCGCAAAGGCTACGCCGTGTCCCTTGTGGAGTTCGCCCATTCCCGCGGCCGTGGTCACGTCGACAAATTTCTTGCCGCCCTGGTTGTGCAAAAGAACATTGGGGAGAATGTCGCCGTAGGGTGGAGTGCCGGTGCCGAGATAGAAGTCGAGAAATCCGTCGTTGTCGAGATCGCCGAAGTTAGCCCCCATGGGGTTGAAGACACGATCCAGGCCGGCTTCGGCGGTGACGTCGCGAAATTTGCCGTTGCCTTCATTGTGGTAGAGCTTGAGGCTTTCCACGTTGTGAGCAAGGCCTAACTGGCTCCTCAGGTTTTCCTCGGTCGACATGTAGTAGCTGGTGACGAACAGGTCCGGGAAACCATCGTTGTCGTAATCGAAGAACCAGGTTGCAAAGCTCATCCAGGGCGCTTGCACGCCGGCTTGCTTGCCCGCTTCGGTGAACGTGCGGTCGTGGTTGTTGCGGTAGAGGAAATTATCGCCCCCGAGATTGGAGACGTAGAAATCGACAAAGCCGTCGTTGTCGTAGTCGGCTGCAACTACGCCTTTGGAGAACGCAACGCGGTCGACTCCCGCTGCCGGTGCGATGTTCTCGAACGTGCCGTCGCCGTTGTTGTGATAGAGGCGGCTGCGTCCCTGCTCGTTGCCGATGAAGAGGTCGAGCAGTCCGTCATTGTCAATGTCGGCCCAGACGGCGGTCTGCGATGCAATCGGGTCGGCGAGGCCCGCGGATTGGGTTACGTCGGTGAAGGTTCCGTCGCAGTTGTTGCGGAGCAGGGAAGGGCGTATGGGCATTTGCCATCCGCCTCGCAGGACGAAGATGTCCAGGCAACCGTCGTTGTTGTAATCCGTTTGAATCAGGTTCAGACCGCCGAGTTGGTCGCCCAGGCCGACTTCGATTGCACGGTCGGTGAAAGTGCCGTCTCCGTTGTTATGGAAGAAGTGCAGGTGTTCGCATTGGTCGTAACTCGAGGTCACCACGTCGAGTAAGCCGTCGTTGTCAAAGTCATCCACGATAACTCCGCCGGCCATTGAAAAAGAATTCAGGCCGGCAGCGGGCGCGACGTCCCCGAATCGCCCGATGTTGTTTTTGCTTTCCTTGGATTGGAAAACAGAGGGAGCGATCAAGTACTTCGCGGGTACGCCGGACGGGTATTTTCCCAACGTCATGTAGGCGAGATTCAGGAGCCATTTCACTTCCAGCGTGTCTGGCTTCTTCTCGAGAAATCGAGTCAGATATTGCACCGCTCGCTCAGAGTCCTGGGTCTTCTGATAGCGGACGGGCTTGCGCGGCGGAAATAGACAGCGGTCTCCGGGCTTGCGATAGACGTCGTTCTCCATTTCCGACTTGTGCAGATATGCAGTGCCGAGTACCTCCTCAAGCTCAGGGACCATCTTCGGACTTTGTTTGGCCGCTAACTTATAGGCTTCCAGCCACTGCGGTATGGCGGAGTCCATATCACCCTGATAGGCAAACAGTTGTGCCAGCGAGAAACGCACTCTGCCGACTTCCTCGGGCCGGGTTGCCGCGTAGCTCTCGGGATCGTTCGGGTCGAGGAGTTCCTTGAGATGACTGATTGCCAGAGCGAGGGTTTGCTTCCGCACTTCACAGACGGTGCGCAAGTCGCGGTCCCAGTCGGGAGGCTTGGGGAGATTCTTGAATGCAACCTCTACTTCGACCGCTCCGGAAACATCTGGCGGATACGAGATTTTGCCGCGTCCGGCGAGGGCCAGCAACGCGGTGGGCGACATTCCCTGACCGCTGCTGACTACGGGTGGAGTGCTCGGGCTTGGCGCAGTGGACGTCGGCCCACTGCCGTTGGGCGCAATCGCTCCCTCCACTCTTAAGATGGCATAACCGGTGGGAACCTTAATTGGTCCTTTAATCTGTCCGGGCAGAGATCCCTGCAGAGCGTCCCTGAGTTCGGTGCGCAGAGTTTTCGGATCAACCCGGCCGAGAGATCCGCCGTCGCTGGCACTCGGATCGAGGGAGTTCTGTCGTGCCAGGGCGGCGAAGTCTTCGCCTGCCTGTAAGCGCCGCAGAATCTTTTCGGCTTCCGACTGAGAACTCACGATGATGATGCGAAGTTCGCTGCCGGTGGGGGCGGGGTCTTGCCCGGCTCGAATTTCGACCGGTGCAAGCAAACTGCACAACACAAAAAGCGCGACCAGTCCGCGTGAGCGAAAGTTACTCTGCCCGGCGAGTGCAGCGCGAGATGGTCTTCTTATTACTTCCACTTGCCCGTTCCTTCAACAATTGTGATGTAGCGGTCGATCGGCACATCCGTAAAATGTTCCACGGTGCCGCCGGGCTGGGGCCATTGCACGTCCAGCCAGTCTAGTTTCGCGCGCTTTCCCAAGCCTAACAACATGCGGGGATCGTGGGAGGAAAGAAAACTTCCGCCGCTGGTCTTCATGCGGCTTCGCGTCAGGTCACCGGCTTTGTAGGTGAGGCGGGCGCCGACTGCGTCGCGATTCGATTTCGTTCCGACCAGTTGTAGTCCGAGCCAGTGGTTTTCTTTGCCAACATTATTGCGGAGAAGAACGGGCGGACCATCGTTGACTGCAACCAAAACGTCGATGCCGCCGTCATTGTTGAAATCGCCGACCGCCATCCCGCGCGCGGAAAACGATTTACCAAATATCGACCCACTCTGGTCGCTGACATTTTTGTACTTGCCGCCGGTATTTTGAAACAGCAGGAGCGGTTCGTGATATTTCACCCGGCTGGAAAATTCCTCCACCAGGTCGTCGGGGAATCCGTTGGCGAGAAATAGATCGAGGTTGCCATCGTTGTCGTAGTCGATAAATTTCATTCCCCAGCCGCTCATCCAGCGGGTGGCCATGCCGACGCCGAGGCGCATGGCTTGATCGTCAAACGTGCCGTCGTGGTTGTTGCGGTACAGCGAGAAGATTTCTTCATCGATGTTGGCGACGAAGAGATCCATCCATCCGTCGTTGTCGAAGTCGGCGGAATCGACGCCCATGCCGGAGCGGGCGCGCCCGTCGGCACTGTAGGCGATGTCGGCGCGCAGGCCGGATTCTTCAAAGTGTCCGTCGCCACGATTGATGAAGAGAAAATTTCCCACCGTGTCGTTGGCGACGAAAAGATCCATTCGCCCATCGTTGTTCACATCGGTGGCAACGGCACCCCACGCCTTTCCCAGAGACGCGGCGATGCCGGATTTCTTACTGACGTCGGTGAAGGTTCCGTCGCCGTTGTTGTGAAACAGCCAGCTCGGCGTGGAGCGGAAGATTCTCGGAATGCAGTAATGGTGTTTGCCGTCAGAACTGATCCCGCATCCATTTGCTTGGTCGAACGCGGCGAACTGGCCGACGAATAGATCGAGACGGCCGTCATTGTCGTAATCGAACCACACGGCTTGCGACGCCCATCCTTGCACGCCGACGCCGGCTTTCCCGGTGACGTCGGTGAAGGCGCCGTTCCCGTTGTTGTGAAAGAGGATGCTGCGGCCATATTGAGTAACATAGAGGTCCGCGAACCCGTCGTTGTCGTAATCGCCGGCAGCGACTCCCATGCCGAACCCTCCGGCGCCGACGCCGGCTTTTTCAGTGACATCGGTAAAAGTGCCGTCGTGGTTGTTGTGGTAGAGCGCATTGCGCAGAGGCTGGGTGGGCGTGAAAAAGTCGGACTTGCCGCTGTTAACGAGGTAGATATCCATCCAGCCGTCGTTGTCGTAGTCGAGGAATGCGCATCCTGGACCGGTGGATTCCGGCAGATACTTCTGCGGAGACCGGGCGGCATTGTGAGTCCAGTGAATCCCACTGACAGAGGGAGGAATCTCTTCGAAAACAGGCAGCGTGGGCGGAGTTTGTCCTACAGCATGGATCGAGAGCGCGCAACCCACGACGCTCCCAGCGAGTCCGTGAAGGAATCGACGCCGGGAAAGTGGAAGTGATTTAGGACGTCGGGAGGACAGCCGCATGAGAGTCCTTTTTTACCATAGTTGAATCGCGCGGATGTTTGATAGTTGGCGACGGTGGCGGCGTTGATCGCGCGAATCTGCGTGCTACCATCGCAGTTCTGGTACGGAGTGGAAGGTCCTCACCATGCCAATACGAAAAATTGGCGGCTTTTCTCTCGTCCGGCGGACGACGGTTTGTACGGTCCTTGCCCTGTTGGTCTGCCCTTTGTTCGCCCGCGCGCAAACCGCTTCCGATCCTGCGAGCTTTGAGAATCTCGCGGCCAAGGCCCAGGCGGCACGGGACGCTGGGCAACCCGAG
>JAYTFO010000425.1:0-13004 GCA_043734305.1 Acidobacteriota bacterium
TTCCAAGCGAAGAGTACGACCTCAGCGGCTGAAGCCGGACTCAAAACAAAGCTGTTATCGCAGCGGTGAACCGCTGCGCCACCCTAAAACAAGAACAAAACCGAGTTTTTCAGCAAACTGTAAAGCAGCGATCTTTCTGGCGGAACTTACGGCGCGCCTGAAGGCGCACCCCTTCAAACCGTTTCTGGCTGAAGGCGTCGGCCCTTCAAATCGTTTCTAGCTAACGGCGCGAATTTCCGGGACACAACACTAGATTCGCCCCAGCCACTTGAGTATGCTCATCACTATGAGCACTTTGTCCTTGAGCGAATTGTTGGGGCTGACGGTCCATGACTCGACCGGGGCGGCCATGGGACGGGTGCGCGAGGCGGCGCTGATTCCACAGGAAGATCGTTCGCGGATTTCCGCGTTGATCGTCAAGACGCGTTCCGGCAACCGGTCTTTGCCTTGTAGTGCGATTGCTGCGTTTGAGGGGGGCGTGATTCGGGCGGCTACGGCGGTGGCGGAATGGAGTCCGGCGAATGGGGCGGAAGGGCAGTTTCTGCTTAGTCGTGACCTGCTTGATCAGCAGGTGATCGATGTTCACGGGCGCAAAGTGGTGCGCGTCAACGACGTTGATTTTTATCAGGAGACGGCGCAGAACCGGCTCGTCCTGAAGATCGAGGGCGTAGATGTTGGGGCGCGGGGAGCGATTCGGCGTCTGCTCAAGGGAGTGATTCCGTTTGCGGCGCTGCGAATTCTGTTGCTGCGCATTCCTCCGCGCGAGATTCCGTGGGAGTTTGTCGACCTGATCGAGACCGATCCGGCGCGGCGGGTCAAGCTGAAGATTTCGCATGAGCGGCTGGCCAAGCTGCATCCGGCGGACATCGCAGACATCATGGAGGATTTGGCTTCGAATGAGCGCGAGGCAGTTTTTGAGACGCTCGACGAAGAAGTCGCCGCCGGAGCTCTGGAAGAAATGGAGCCGAAATTCCAGAGGGCGGTGGTGGAATCGATGGATTCGGATCGCGCCGCCGACATCGTCGAAGAGATGGAGCCGGACGCGGCCGCCGACTTGCTGGCCGATTTGTCAGACGATCGGACGGAAGAAATCCTGGTGCAGATGCAGCCCCAAGAGCGCCAGGAAGTGACGGAGCTGCTGGAATTCGGCGAGCACACCGCTGCTGGGCGTATGACCACGGAGTACATTGCATTGCCGTTGGCGGCCACGGCGCACGAAGCGATCGAAGCGATGCGCAGCTTCGATGGCCGCATGGAGAGCATGAGCACAATTTTCCTAATCGATTCTCACGGCACGCTGGCCGGCACGGTGCCGCTGGCGAAAATTGCCATGGCGAAGCTCGAGACTCCGCTGCTGGCGCTGCATCAGGAGCCGCTCATCTATTCGCGGGCGGGGGCGAAAGAAAAAGAATTTGCGGAGTTGTTTGACAAGTACAACCTGCTCACGTTGCCGGTCGTGGACGCGCACAATCGCCTGGTCGGCGTGATTACGCCGGACGACGTCATCAACATGCTGCGCGCCAAGTTGTAGGCGATCACGCCAGCGACCATCATCGTTGTTCCCCCTGGGTATGTGTCGTAGCGGGGATGCCGTCCCTTGCGGGACTCGCTCTCCGACTCGTGCGGACCCGGCACTCACGTGCCGGGCTTTCCTATTTCGCCGCTTCGCGGCTGGAGGTGGTTCGTTCCGCCCTACTGGGCGAAGCGTCGGAAGAAGCTGTCCTGCTTCCACTGTGGGCGGTGATCGGCGTTGGCTGTGTTGAGTAGCAGGCTGCGGACGATTTCTTCGTATTGCGCCGCGGCTTCAAAGTTCACCGGCTGATTCAGGTCATCGGACGGAGCGTGGTAGCGATTCGTGAGCCAGTCTTTGAATAATTTTGCTTCGTCCGAACCCGGTTCCGAGCCAACGCTCATGATGATCGACGGCACTCCGTGGCGAATGAAGTTGTACTGATCGCTGCGGACGAAGAGATTGCGCAAGGGTTCGGGGTCGGGCTGAACTTTCACGTTGTTGGACTGTGCGATTTCGCGAGCGAGGTCGCCGAGGTCGGAATCGTCGAGGCCGAGAACTCGCAGGATTTTCAGAGGGACGATGGGCAGGAACATGTCCACGTTGACGTCGGCTACAAGAGACTTGGCCGGCACGGTGGGATGAGCGGCGAAATATTTTGATCCGAGCAGGCCTTTCTCTTCGGCGGTGACGAATACAAACAGGATGCTGCGGCGAAGCTTCTCGGGATTCTTTTTGAAGCTGGCGGCGGTGTCGAGGAGCAGTGCGCTGCCGGAGCCGTCGTCCATGGCTCCGTTGTAGATGCTGTCGCCGTTGATGGGTGCTCCGATGCCGATGTGGTCGATGTGCGCCGAGAGCACAACGTATTCATCTTTGAGAGTGGGATCGCTGCCTTTCAGTTTTGCGACCAGATTTGCGGACTCGACTTTCTGGGTCTCGACTTTTGTCTTTGCTTCCAGGGAGGCCGGGAGAGCGAAGTGCGGCAGCGGCTTGCGGTCTTTGCCCAAGGCGGCGATTTCTGCAAAGGCATGGCCTGATCCGGCGAAGAATTTTTCCGCGCTCGCGGGATTCACCGTGACCGCCAATTGCAGGCCTGCGGTTTCGTCGAATTCAGGGTAGTCGAGCTCCATGCTGGGATGCGTGCGATTCAACGAGATGCGGGACCATGGGATGTCCATGGAAGCGGGGTTAATCAGGGAGATGATGCCGATGGCTCCGGCGGCACGCAAAACTTTTCCGCGTTCAAGAAGAGTTTGATAGTGCGCGGCTAGCGGGCCTGGAATCTCTTCGGGCGATCCGGAGAAGATAACGACTAGCTTGCCCTTCACGTCGAGGCCGGCGAAGTCGTCGTAATTTTTCTCGGGGACTTTCAATCCGTAGCCGACAAAGACGAGCGGCGCTTTGACTTCAGGCGCGGGCATGACGCGGGTGCCGATGAAGGCGTCATCGCCGAGGACCAGCGGCTCGCGTTGACTGTCGCGGACGAGTGTCAGACTGGAGTCTTTTTCGATGATCTGGCGCGACACAAAGTTTACTGGCTGATAGAAGCCGTTTGTGCCGGCAGGTTCGAGGCCGCTCTTCTTCAGTTGCTCGACGGCGTATTCCTGCGCGGCCCGTTCGCCGCGGCTGCCGGTGTCGCGACCTTCCATCTTGTCGTCGGCGAGGACTTTGATGTAGTCCCACCAGGTGTGGCCGTCGAAGTGAGCAGGAGGTTGGGCGGACGAAGTCGCGACGATAAACACCAGCAACAGAAGCGACGAAACAGTTGTCATGCAATCTCCATGGGTAAGGCGTCTTAGGATAGCAGACGAGAGGAGTCGGCGGTCCTATTCCGCGCTAGGACAGATTCTGCGTCGGTGTGAAGTGCCTGAGCCCGCAGCGGAGCGGTCGCTCGCTCAAGGTCGCGTCGACCCCGTCGCAGAGCCGGGAAGCGCGGATCGCCAGCATGGGCCTCAGCTGAGGTCACGGAAGAAAGCGGTCAGGTCCCCGGCGACCGACGCCGGTTCCTCAGCGGGGGCGAAGTGGCCGCCGCGCGGAAAGACTGTCCAGCGCCGGATGTTGTACACGCGTTCCAGATACGAGCGCGGCGGCTCGCCCTCGGAAACGGTCTCGTGGGCGAAGACACCGAACGCCGTGGGCGTGCCAACATAAGTGGGGTCGAACGGGTACCGGCGATTATCCCAATAGTCGCGCATCGACGATGTGATGGTCTGCGTAACCCAGTACAGCGTGAACGTGGCGCAAAGGAAGTCATCGGGCGGCGTGACATCGCTCCACGAGTGCCACTTCTCGCCCAGGTAGGCGGCTAGCCCCACTGGGGAGTCGTTGAGTCCATAGCCAACTGTCTGCGGCTTAGTGGACTGGATCGCGCTGTAGCCGCGCTCCGTCGTGCTCCACCCCCGGTTTCCCGCGAGGTACAAACGCTCGACATCGGACAACTCCGTGTCGTCCACCACGGGGGCGATGTCCGACTCCAGTGTGGTGAGATGGATCCCGATCACCGAATCGGGATGGTCCAGCGCAAGGATCGTCGTCACCCCAGAGCCGAAGTCATAGCCGCCCGCACCATAGCGGGAATACCCAAGCTCGGTCATGAGCCGGTGCCAGCGCTCCGAGACGTACCGGTAGTTGATGCCGACCTGGGGTGGGCGCGGCGAGAATCCATAGCCGGGCAGGGAGGGCACGACCACGTCGAAGTCCTCGAGCATCGGCAGCATGTCCACGTAGTCGAAGAAGCTGCCGGGCCAGCCGTGTGTGAGGATGAGCGGCACACCTTGACCCGATGCGGCACGCTGATGCACGAAGTGGATGCCCTCAAAGGTGAAGTGGTCGAGCGCGTTGAGCTTCCGCTCCCAGGCACGCCAGTCGAACTCGTCGGCCCAGTAGGACACGAGGCGGCGCAACCAGTCCAGTTCGGTGCCCTGTTCCCAGCCTATGCCGGGTATTTGGTCGGGCCATCTCGTATGGCGCAACCGTGTCCGCAGATCGTCGAGTACCTCATCCGCAATATGAATCCGAAACGGTTCCACTACAACTCCCTCTTGCCATGGCCGGTGGACAGCCGAACGCGCGGGCAAGGTCGCGCGCTGAAGCCCGCGAGTCTGATCGCAGAAATCGCAGCGGTGAACTGCTGCGCCACCCAAAATCGAATGCGACTGTCAAGCGCTTCAGCAGCCTGCTAGAAAAAAGGATAAAGTCGCTAAACTCGTCGAGAAACCGCACGACTCCGCTCAGGATGACATTTTGTGGAGGGAGCTTCGGTAGAGGTATTTCACCCCTGCAATCTGACCTCGAACCTCCGACCTTACTGCACCACATTCCCGTAAGTCGGCACTCCCTGCTGCAACAGGTAGAGCAGCATCTGGCCGCGGGTGGACCAGTCGCTTTGGGGATATTGCGAGACTAACTGTTGCGCCAGCGCAATTGCGCGGGCCTTGGATTCCTCAGATTTCTTCGGTTGCTCTTCCGTCTTGTAGATTTCGACGAGTGCGGCGCGGCGGAAGGTCGCGTCATATAACGCCTCCGGAGCGGACGGCGATTGGGGATGTTCTTTCACGTATTTTTCGTACATCTCCGCTTCTTTGTCGGGGCATTTGGAAGTGCCTTGCCAGTCGCCGCAAAGTTTGTTTTCGATCAGATGGAAGGCGGCGAGGTCGGCCCACTTGGTGCCGGGAAACTTCTTCATGACCTGCTTCATGGGCTGTTCGTCCATGCCCTCGCGCAAGCTCGGGTCGCGTTCGCGGGCGGAAGGGCGGGTCATGACGTCGGCCTTTTCGACCTGCCACTTAACGTCAGCGGCGCGGTAGAGTCCCTCGCCGGCGAGCGGGGACGTAGGAAACAAATCGTAGACGCGGCGGTAGAGGCGGAGGGCGTCCTGATCGGCGCCGCGACGGCCGTGGTGTAGGCTGGCCTCGTCTTCGGAATCGACGGCTGCGCCAAATAGAATACGATCGCCGTTGGGAGTGTTCGCCCACACCAGTCCGGTGTCGAGGACCCATCCCGTGAGGGTCTTGCCTTCCATGTCCTCGTCTTCGACGAAGGCAGGATCGGGAGTTTTGGGGAACCCGAGCAAGGCTTCCACGTGTACCCAGTTGCGAATGCGTTCAAGGAGGATCATTTCCCGGCCGCGGCCCGCCTCGCCCAGTTTGCTGGACGCGACGTCGGGAGAGAGGTAAATGATCGCCTCGCGTACTAGCACGCCACGTTCGGCGGCCATCGCACAAGGAGTTCCCATCGCCACCAGAATGGCGGCGGACAGCAGGGGAGCGAAAGTTTTCACAACCATCGTCATCTCCGAAAATTGAGAGTAGCACGGGAGCAGCATTTGGCACTTGGCAGTTAGCACTGAGCTAAACCATTCTGGGGACGTTGCCCTTTGATAATGCTGACGGCCAAATGCCAAATGCCAAGTGCCAAGTGCCAACTGCCAACTGCCAACTGCTGCCCTGTTGACTTGGATGCAACACGTGTTATAAACGTCGCCGTTGCTCAATTCGGATTGAAGCAGTGACATTAGTTCCCATCAAGGAGAATGATCGGAAATGAACTCCCGCAACGCGCAAGAGATCGTCATTCGCGATCTGGAGAGCTTTGACGATCTTGTCCAGGTCAGAGCGGTGGAAAAAGAAGTCTGGGGAATGGCGGAGGAAGACAGTCTCCCGATGACCCTCGCGATTGCTCTGCAAGCGGCGGGGAGTATTTTCGTGGGAGCGTTCGATCGCGGCAAGATGGCCGGCTTCGCGTTCGGGATTTTTGGACGGGAGCATGGACAATTCACAATTCACTCGCACATGCTGGCCGTGCTGGAGCCCTATCGCCAGCACGATCTTGGCCTGAAGTTGAAGCATGCACAGCGGGAACGGGCGCTGGGTTTGGGAATTCGCGAGATGACGTGGACGTACGATCCGTTGCAAAGCCGGAACGCACACCTGAACTTTGCGAAGCTCGGAATTGTCTCCGATACATATAAGGTCGATTTCTACGGGCCGGAAACTTCCAGCGTGCTGCATCAGAACGGGACCGACCGCCTCTGGGTGCGCTGGTTGCTGGACTCGCGCCGGGTGCAGGAGCGAGCGGCAGGCAAGGACGGGCGCGCGGAGACGCTGGATGCGTTGCTGCTTCTCGCTCCGCTGGTGAGCTTTAATGGGGACGGACGTCCGGCGCGCGCGGACTTGAAAGAATCGCTGGCACGGCAACGGGTGAGCATCGAAATTCCCGGAGAAATTTTGGAAGTGGAACGCGCCGACATGGGATTGGCTCGGGAATGGCGGGAGGCGACTCGCTGGGCTTTCACGGAGGCAATCGGATCAGGGTTTTACGTGGCGGAGTTTTGCCGGTCGATTCGGGGACAGCAGGGGCCGGGAGCGTACTTGCTGGAAATGGGGAGTGTGGGCGATGGAAGAGACGTGTGAATCCCCGTGCGTCGTAAGTAACATGACCAACATGGTCATATCGGCTACAATGATGCTATGAAGACAGTCAACATTAGCGACTTGAAAGCCAAGCTGAGCTCTCATATCAGGCACGTCCGCGGGGGCGAGGAGGTCCTTGTCTGCGATCGTAACCGACCGGTGGCTCGGATCGTACCCGTGAAACTCGACGACCACTCCGGGCAGGAGCGAAGATTGGTTGCGCGCGGTGTTCTCGTGCCTCCCTTGAAGAAGCGGTCGGCGTCGGGAGCGTGGCCCGAGCCGCCGGGGAGTGTTTCCAACAAGGTCATGAAGCAAGTATGGCGGGATGAGCGGGAAGGCCGTTGATGCGGGCTGTGGCCTTCTGGGACGCCAGCGCTTTGATTCCCCTTTGCGTGCGGCAGGGGATCACGACGAATGCGATCGCGCTGTACAAAACCCACGACGTGGTTGTGTGGTGGACGACACCGGTTGAGATTGCGAGCGCCCTTGCTCGTCTGGTGCGAATGAGGCAAATTACTTCATCCGAGTGCGCGAAGGCTCGCAAACTTGCGACCGTCCTCGCAGATTCCTGGTCTGTGATTCAGCCCTCAGGTGCTCTGCGCACCAAGGCGGTGCAACTCGTGGATCGGTACGACTTGCGGGCGGCGGACTCTTTACAATTGGCCGCGGCTCTGGAGTGGTGCGAAGACTTTCCTCACGGGCGAGTTTTTTTGACCGCCGACGAGAAGTTGCGAGAAGCGGCCACACTCGCCGGATTCACCGCCACCCAGATGTGGTGAGCCGTGCGCTCTGGAAAGCCGATCGCAAGCCGCGTCTCGACTACTCCATCCTTACCGGGCCGCAAGTTTGACGTGTTCGAAGCCTTTGACGGCGCGCGCATATTGGGCACGCTCGAAGGCGGCGGGGTCGGGGCAGTGCAGTTGGCTCATGCTGCCCTGCATCTGGGCGACGGATTCGTAGTCATGCGACTCCATCCATTGCACAACTCCCTTTTCGATTTCGCGCAGATGGTCGATGCCGTTGCGCAGAAGAATGGAGCAGAGCATGGTGACATCGGCACCAGCCATGAGGAGTTTGAGGACGTCCTCGGGGCCGTGAACGCCGCTGGTCGCGGCCAGGCTGGCGTCCACGCGGCCGTAGAGGATTCCAATCCAGGTGAGCGGCAGGCGCATGGCTTGCGGTGTGCTTAATAAAACATTCGGTTTCATTTCCAGTTCTTCGAGGTCGATGTCGGGCTGATAGAAACGGTTGAACAGCACCAGTCCATCGGCGCCGGCCGCGTCCAGGCGTTTCGCCATGTTCGAAAAGCTGGTGAAGAACGGACTGAGCTTGATGGCCACGGGAATTTGTACCGAAGCTTTCACAGCTTCGAGAATATCGAGGTAGTGTTTCTCCACGGCCTCGGCTTTGGCGTCGGGGTCGGTGACAATCCAATAAATATTGCACTCGAGCGCGTCGGCACCGGCTTGCTCAATCTGCCGGGCGTACTGAATCCATGCGCCTACGGAACTGCCGTTCAGGCTGGCGATTACGGGAATGTTGACCGCGTCTTTGGCTTTGCGAATGTGTTCGAGGTATCCATCGGGTCCGAGGAAGAACTCTTTTGGTTGCGGGAAATAGCTGAGGCTTTCGGGAAAGCTCTCCACTCCTTCGGATAAATAGAAATCGAGTTCCAGGCTCTCGCGGCGGAGTTGCTCCTCGAACAGCGAATAGAGGACGACGGCGGAGGCTCCGGCATCTTCGAGGTGACGGATGCCGCTGATCTCGTGCGAGAGCGGCGAAGCGGATGCTACCAGTGGAGTGCGCAGCTCCATGCCGAGATAGTTCGTCGTCAGGTCGAACATAAGGCCTCCTTCTCCTGTCTTACCAAGTTGCCGCCGAGTGTAGCGCCGGCACCTTGCCCTCGCATGTGGGGCGGTACGCCCCCACGACAGCCGCCGGGACGGCGGCGTTACTTTACGGTTTCCGGCTTACGCGATGCCATGAACTCGTAGAAACGATAACGAACGTCGGCGTCGTGCTGAGCCTCGGCCCACAAGCGCTTCGCGTCTTCCGGCTTACTCTTGGTCAACATCTTGAAACGCGTTTCCATTTGGAGGAAGTCTTGTACCTTGCGAGTCGGTGTACGCGAATCGAGTTGCAAGGGATTCTCGCCGGCCAACGTTCGCTCCGGATGGAAGCGGTAGAGCAGCCACTGGCCGGTATCGACAGCGGCTTTCTGATTCTGCATGGCGGTGGTCATGTCGATGCCGTGGGCGATGCAGTGCGAATACGCAATGATGAGGCTGGGGCCGTCATAGGCTTCGGCTTCGAGGAATGCTTTGAGTGTGTGCTCGTCCTTGGCGCCCATGGCGACGCTGGCGACATAGACGTTGCCGTAGGTCATGGCCATCATGCCGAGGTCTTTCTTGCAGCCGGGCTTGCCTCCGGCGGCGAACTTTGCGACCGCGGCGCGCGGCGTGGATTTGGACTGCTGTCCGCCGGTGTTGGAGTAGACCTCGGTATCGAGCACGAGCAGGTTCACATTCTTGCCGCTGGCGATTACGTGATCGAGTCCGCCGTAGCCGATGTCGTAGGCCCAACCGTCGCCGCCGACGATCCACACGCTTTTCTTGACGAGCATGTCGGCGAGGGCGAAAAGTTGTTTCGCTTCGGGCGCGGCGCAGCCTTGCAATTTTTCTTTCAGCAGGGCAACGCGCTGGCGTTGCTCGTGGATGTCGGCTTCGTCTTTCTGCGGCGAGTTAAGCAGTGTGGCGGCTAGTTCCTCGCCGATGGTGCCGGCGCAGCGTTTCAATAACTCGCGCGCGAATTCAGTTTGTTTGTCGATGGAGAGTCGGAAGCCGAGGCCGAATTCGGCATTGTCTTCAAAGAGGGAATTCGACCACGCCGGGCCGCGGCCGTCGGAGTTTTTGGTCCATGGAGTGGTGGGAAGGTTGCCGCCGTAGATCGACGAACATCCGGTGGCGTTGGCGATGAGAGCGCGGTCCCCGAAAAGTTGTGAAAGCAGTTTCAAGTAAGGCGTTTCGCCGCAACCGGAGCAGGCGCCGGAAAACTCGAAGAGCGGTTCCTGGATTTGTTGCTGGCGGATTGTGCTGGCTTTGATTTTGCGACGGTCGAGTTCGGGAATCTTCAAGAAAAAATTCCAGTTCTCGGTTTCGGGAGCGCGCAAGGGCGGCTGCGGCATCATGTTGATGGCCTTGAGCCGCGCCTGGCTCTTGTTTTTCACGGGACAGACTTCCACGCAGATGCCGCACCCGGTGCAGTCTTCGGGCGCGACCTGGATGCTGTACTTCATGCCGGCCCATTCTTTGTCGCGGGCTTCGGTGGACTTGAAAGTTGCAGGCGCAGCTTCGAGCTCCCGGGAGTCGAACACTTTGATGCGGATCACGGAGTGCGGGCAGACCATCGCGCACTTGCCGCATTGGATGCAGATGTTGGTGTCCCACACGGGGATTTCGAGAGCGAGATTGCGTTTCTCCCATTTCGCCGTGCCGGTCGGGAACGTGCCGTCGATGGGGAAGGCGCTGACAGGAAGCTCATCGCCGCGGTTGCCGTAGATCGTGCCCAGCACGTTGCGTTCGAAGTTGGGCGCATCGGGCGGGAAGGGAGAGAGAAGTTCGACCTTGCTGGTGACTGCGGCGGGCACTTTCACTTCGTGTAGGTGGGCGAGCGTCTCCTCCACCGCTTGCAGGTTTTTCTGGACGATGTCTTCGCCCTTTCGTCCATAGGTGTCGCGAATGGATTTGCGGATGGCTTCGACGGCTTCATCGCCGGGCAATACTTTTGAAATCGCGAAGAAGCAGACTTGCAAAATTGTATTCATGCGGCTGCCCATGCCGGTGTCGCGCGCTACCTGGTAGGCGTCGATTACGTAGAACTTCGCCTTCTTGGCGATGAGTTGCTGCTGCATCAGGCGAGGCAGCTTGTCCCAGACTTCGTCGGTGCCGAAGGGACTGTTCAGAAGAAAGGTGCCGCCGTCAACGAGCGTGCCGAGCATGTCGTAGCGCTCCAGGAAAAGCCATTGATGGCAGGCGACAAAGTTCGCTTTAGAAACGAGATAGGTGGAGCGGATCGGATTCGGTCCGAAGCGAAGATGTGAAACCGTGACCGCGCCTGACTTCTTCGAGTCGTACACGAAATATCCCTGCGCGTAGTTGTTGGTGTTTTCGCCGATGATCTTGATGGAATTTTTGTTTGCGCCCACGGTGCCATCGGCGCCCAGACCGTAGAAAAGGGCGCGGACAACGTTGTCGGGTTCGGTGGAGTAAGTTGCGTCATAGGTGAGGCTGGTGTGGCTGACATCGTCCTGGATGCCGACGGTGAAATGCGCTTTGGGAGCAGGCGAAGCCAGATTGTCGTAGACCGCCTTCACCATCGCGGGCGTGAATTCCTTCGAAGACAGGCCATAACGACCACCGATTGCCTCGACCGAGCGCTTGCCTTCGTGGAGAGCGTTGACGACGTCGAGATAGAGCGGATCGCCGGCGGCGCCGGCTTCTTTGGTGCGATCGAGTACGGCGATTCGCTTCACCGAAGCGGGCAGCGCCGACAGGAAGTGCTGCACGGAAAATGGGCGATACAGCCGCACTTTGAGTAAGCCAATTTTTTCGCCCTGAGCTTGCAGGGCCTCGACGGTTTCATGAGCGGCTTCGGCGCCTGAACCCATCATTACGATGACGCGTTCGGCATCGGGCGTGCCGGCGTAGTCGAACAGGTGATACGCGCGGCCGACAACTTGCGCGAACTTGTCCATGACGGACTGCACTTTTTGAGGACAAGCGTCGTAGAACGGGGTGACGGCTTCGCGCATCTGGAAAAAGACGTCGGGATTCTGGGCCGTGCCGCGCAGGACGGGGTGTTCGGGAGAAAGGGCGCGCTGGCGGTGCTCGAAGACGCGGTCCATGTTGATGAGGGCGCGGAGATCGTCGTCGTTGAGCATTTCGATCTTGTTAACTTCGTGCGACGTGCGAAAGCCGTCGAAGAAATGGAGGAAGGGAATCCGCGTTTCGAGAGCCGCCGCGTGGGCGATCAGGGCCATGTCCATCGCTTCCTGCACGGAGTTTGACGACAGCATGGCGAAGCCGGTAGTGCGGCAGAACATGACGTCGCTGTGGTCTCCAAAAATGGAGAGGGCGTGGGTCGCGATGGTGCGCGCGGAAACGTGGAAGGCCGTCGGGGTGAGTTCGCCGGCGATCTTGTTCATGTTGGGGATCATCAGGAGCAGACCTTGCGAGGCCGTGAAGGTGGTTGCCAGAGCGCCGGTCTGAAGGGCGCCGTGGACTGCACCCACAGCGCCGCCCTCGCTCTGCATTTCCGTTACCTGCGGGACCGTACCCCAGATATTCTCGACCCCTTCGGAAGCCCACTGATCGGCCCACTCGCCCATGTTGGAGGACGGCGTGATGGGATAGATCGCGATCACTTCGTTGACGCGGTAAGCGACGTGAGCGACGGCTTCATTGGCGTCGATGGTTTTGAACTTGCGACTCATGAGTGTCCCTTCTGGTCGTGGTCCCCACTGGCGACAGCGCGGTCAGGTTTATGATGCGGGAGGGATGGGCGCGGGGTCGGCAACGTGGGTCACCGGAGGGTGTGATGGGAGTCACAGGGCAGGTCCGGCAGCGTTTTCCGGGCAGGGAGAATCTTCACCACAGAGGTCACAGAGGACACAGAGGAAACCTCTCGTAATTGCTTTCCTCCGTGTCCTCTGTGATCTCTGTGGTGAAGATTTACACGGGGATTAAAAAGCGAGGCGCCTTGGCAGACATTCCCATTCAGGCAAAGTAAAATCGTTTGCGTTGCCTTGGTTCCGCCTGGGCATCGACTACACGAGGAGAAATGGCCGACGCAATCGTAAACAATCAACCCAATATAGATTCCACTCTGGATGAGCAGCGCAAGTTCGAATGTCCCGCGAAGTTTGCTCAGCAGGCTCATCTCAAGAATCTGGCCGAGTATGAAGCGCTCTACAAAGAGTCGATCGAAGATCCCGAAAAGTTCTGGGGACGCGCTGCCGAAGAACTGCATTGGTTTAAGAAGTGGGACAAAGTTCTGGAGTGGAATCTTCCGTGGGCGAAATGGTT
>JAYTFO010000426.1:0-11829 GCA_043734305.1 Acidobacteriota bacterium
GGACTTCCTTAGGGGAAGCTCTGAACAAGTATTTCGTTGCGACGGGCAGCGGCGCAGACAATCCAGACTTTTCGCGGGCGAGGGCGCCCGCGCCACACTCGATCAGAGGTTCGCTAGCTGCCCACGCCGTTTGCGAAGCTGGCTTTCGGATAGCGGCTCATCGCCAACTCCACAATTTCTCCAATCAGTTCGCTGTATGATCGCCCGGCGGCTCGCGCGGCCATGGCAAATTCCTGGCGGCTGGCGAGCCACGGATTCGGATTGGCCTCGATCACATACACGTCGCCATTGGGCGCGAGGCGCATATCGATGCGTCCGTAGTCGCGCAACTTGAGCGCTCGATACGCCGCGAGCGCGGTATCAGACAAGCGCTTGGCGGTGGCTTCGTCCAGATTTTCGGCGAGGGCGGACTTTGTCAGTTTGTAGACTTCGGTATTTTTTTCGAACTTTACGTCGTAAGTTGCGATCTTCGGAGTGCCTTCGGGCAGGCGGGACAAATCCAGTTCGATGAGCGGCAGCACTTGCGCGCTTTCATAGCTGCCCAGGATTCCGGCGTAGATTTCGCGGCCTTCAATGTATTCCTCGATCAGCGCGGGAGAATCGAATTCGTCCTGGATGTACTGAATGCGCTCCATCATCTCTTTGATGTTGGTGACGACCGCGCCCACGTCGATTCCGATGGAACCGTCTTCCAGAGCGGGCTTGACGATGAGCGGAAACGAAATGTCGTGGGCGTGCTCAATGTGTCCGCGATAGGACGTCGCGAAGAACGGCGTCTTGATGTTGTGGAAGGCAAAAATCTTTTTGGCAATGGCTTTGTCTTGCGCCAAGAAAATGGCGTGCGGACCCGCGCCAGTGTAGGGGATCCCGAGCAAATCGACGTAGGCGACCACGTTCATTTCTTTCGTGTCGTCACCGTCGAACGATTCGGTCAGGTTGAATATAAGATCGGCATCGCAACGCGAAAGGGAATGAAGAGACTGCGGACGCCCGTCCAGTTCGAAGTACGAAGGTTCGTGGCCGAGTTTCGCGAGGGCCTCGAAGATTTCTTCGCGGTCGGTCATTTCCTTGCGCTTCTTCTTTGTTTTCTTGGTACGAGTCTTACGCGCGGGCGGATCGTCTTCTTTGGCCGCCGCCGCGAGCGGGTCCTCGTTCCAAACGTCGTACAACAGCGCGACTTTAAGTTTTGCACCGATCATAGGTTAGGTCTCAGGTGTTAGGTCTTAGGTCTCAGGCTCCGGTGTTCTGCTCGAAGCTCGCGGCCCGTAGCTCGCAACTCTCTTACGGCTGAATAAATTTTCCTTTCGTTACGTATGTCATTACCAAGGCCGTTGTGTAGGCGGTCAGCTCGGCCAGGTGCTCAGACTCGCGGGTCTGGTCGGCGCGGAGGTCGAGTTTGGCGGCGCGTTCTTCGATCGTCGTGAGCAGCGTTTTGATGAGTGGTCTTTGCGCGCCCGTCCATTGTGCGACTTTGTCGATGACCGCTTTCCGATGGCGGCGCAAGAAATCCTGTGCCGGCCTTGCACTCTTGCATCTTTTCGAGACACGAAAGATGTCCCGCAGATCGGTGTCGGGCACAAGCTCGGTGACCGCTACTTCCTCACGCACGGACTGATGGTAGAACTCACCAACTGTCGTTTCCATTTCATCGACGGTGATATCGGTGTGTCCACGACGGCGCGGCGGATCGCTGCGTCCGACTTTGCGGGCCAGACGATCCAGATAGCGCAGCTTCTCGATCGCGTTCCATCCGCGATAACGCTTGCGCCAGTTCGAACGGGGCGTAAGCCAGACCGCAAAGGTTTCGGCAAAATCTTCGTCGGGATGCTTTTGCGCGTACCATCCCGGCAAGTGTCGGACATAGTCGCGCGAGAAGGGCGCGGGCCGATAGTTGTCGCGATAGGGCCGGCGAAACGGACCGAACCGCTGCTTCCACTCCGGCGTATTGTGCAGGCGATACGCGTAGGTGAAAGCGTGGCCGGCTTCGTGGCGCAGATACATCATGATTTCTCGCGCATCTTCCAGGTCGTGCGTTGCTTTTTCCAGTTCCGCCAGCGCCGCGTGCGACAGGTAGAACGGAATCCCGATCACCGGCTCGCCCGACGGACATCCCCACTCGTCGGTCAGATAACACGCAGGCCGGAATTTCGTCAGGCCGCGCGCATCGAGTTCCCGGTAAAGTTGCTCGACGAAACGTTCGACCGGCGACCCTTCCAGCTTCAAGCCGAGTTCGCGAATCGGCCGGGTCAGGAGTGCCTGGTACGCGGGCTCTGGTTGTCCGTTATCGTGCACACACACTCGCTTTGACAGACGTCAGATACCGCGCCGGAACGCACGGAGGAGGAAAATGCTATCCAAGTAAACAATAGTTGAAACTAAGTATAACTAAGAAGTTACCGGCGTAACGCGAGACAAGCATGCCAGCGCTCGCGATGAAGAACGGTGCGAGCGTTGATGGCGGGCATGGTTCGGGCCAGAGTATGATTGAGTATGACTAAACGAAGAATGATTCAGCCAAGTGCAGTGGTGTGCGCATTCGCTACACTCGTACTTTTGACGATCTCCGCTGCTTCCCAGGAGAAGAAGATCAAGAGTTCCGACCTTCCCGCGGCGGTGCAGACGACGGTCACTTCACAAAGCCTGGGAGCAACCTTGCGTGGGCTCTCCGTGGAAAAAGAAAAAGGGAAAACCTATTACGAGGCGGAGTTGCTGGTGAGCGGGCACAGCAAGGATGTGCTGATTGATCCGCAGGGCAACATCGTGGAAGTCGAAGAAGAGGTTGCGTTGGATACGCTGCCGTCAGCGGTTCGGGATGGACTCCAGGCGAAAGCCGCGGGCGGTAAGGTTGTGAAAGTCGAGTCACTCACCAAGCAGGGCAAACTGGTGGCGTATGAGGCGCAGGTGATCACAAAGGGAAAGAAGTCCGAGATCCAGGTTGGAGCGGACGGGAAGCCTCTCGATCACGAGGAGTAGATGCTCGCTCCGCTCGGGATGACAGTTCTGAAGGTTTCTGACCGCGCCTACTTCTTTGAGGTGGTCTGCTGACTGGCAACACACTGCCAATTCCCGTTCGACGATTTCACCCAGGTATCGGTCCAGCGTTCGCTGCGGTCGATGGGAGTGCCGTCGCCGTCGATGCCTTTACCCTTCCATGATCCGGTGGCCACTGCGGCGTTGCCGTAGACTTTTATTTTCACGTCGCTGATGCCGTTGATCTCCCACTTGCCTCCCTTCAGGTTTGAGAGCAGTTGCGACTTGCCGTAGGTTGCGGCGTCAGCGTCGGTGTTGATGAAGGTGTCGGCGAGCAGGGGAGCGACTACGTCCGCGTGGCCCAGCTTCTGCGCTTCGGCCCATTTGTATTCGAGATCGGAGACTGCTTTCTCGTCGGTCGGGATTTGCGCGGACCAAGTCAGGGTGACTAGCAAGACTGCGAGAATTCCAGCAAAGAATTTCATGAGATGCCTCCGGTAACGATGACTGTATCAGGTGGGTAGGTGGCCGGGGGCCGCAAGCCCTTCAAGACCTTAACCGCAAACTCCGCGAAGACTCTTGGGGCAGGGGCAGGGCACTCCCATTGGGGCAGTACATCCCGGACGACGAAGGAGCCGCGGCAAGCCGCTTCTCTACCAGTCGGCGCATGCGTAAAAGTTCGTAAAGCCCAATCCACGCCGCTTTTCGCGATGCTACAGTGAAGTGATGAAGGCACGGTTTCACCGATCGCTGAAGGCGCAGCTTTGCCTTGTCATGGTGCTTGGACTTGTGTGCTCCGTCCATGCGCAGAGTCCGAGCCCCCAAACTGGCAGCGACGCTCAGGTCACGCGCGTGGTGGGCACGATCAAGAGCACGCAAGCAGACACTCTCATCGTCACGCCCGATAGCGGCGACGAAGTCACGGCCCAACTCAGCAGTACTACGAAGATCCTGCGCGTTCCACCGGGAGAAACAACTTTGAAGAACGCAACGCCGCTGTTGGCGCAAGATCTCCAGGCCGGAGATCGGGTGCTGGTTCGCGGGCGGGCTTCGGCGGACGGACACTCCATTGCGGCGCTGGCGGTCATCGTGATGAAGCAGGGGGACGTGTCCGCGAAGCAGGAACATGATCGCGAGGACTGGCAAAAGCGGGGGGTCGGCGGCATGGTGACCGCAGTGGACGCGGCCGCCGGGACCATCACAATTTCTTCCGGTGGAGTGGATGGAAAACATAACATCGTGATTCACACCGCCAAAAAGACGACGGCGCGCCACTACGCTCCCGATTCGGTGAAGTTCGACGATGCGCGACCGGCGACGCTTGACCAGATTAAGGCGGGCGATCAGTTACGCGCTCGCGGCACGCGCAACGCCGACGGCAGCGAACTTGCGGCGGAAGATATTGTCTTCGGAAGCTTCCGTAACATTGCGGGAACGATCACGGCGATTGAAGCGGCATCGAATTCCATGACCGTACGCGATGCCGCCGGCACAGGATCAGTGGTGGTGAAAATCGCGTCTGCGTCGCGGATCAAGAAGCTGCCCGTCGAAATGGCGCAGCGAATCGCGGCGAGTATGAAGGGTGGTCCGGGCGAACAGGGCGGGGCCGCCGGACAGCGTCCGGTGCCTCCGCAGGAGAAAGCGTCCGGTGACAGCGCGCAATCTTCGGGCGGACCGGGAGGCACGCAGGGAGCGCACGGCAACGGTGCTCCAGATTTGCAGCGTATCCTCGGTCGGATGCCGAACAGCACGCTGGCGGATTTGCAAAAGGGCGATGCGGTGATGATCGTCGCCACGCAGGGTAGCGATCCCGGCACCGTCACGGCGATCACTGTTCTCGGCGGAGTAGAGCCGATTCTGACAGCCGCACCGAATCGAAGTGCCACGATGCTTTCGCCCTGGAGTCTGGGCGGTGCAGGCGGCGAGGGTGAGTCTGCTCCGTAGGTTTGCTCGTTCGCAGAGTTACTAACTGGAAGGGAACAAGGTGTTCGGTGAAGTATTGGTCGAGATTGATGTTGTTCGCAATTCTGGGGGTACTCGCGGTCCCGATGTGGGCGCAGAGTCCGACCGGGACAATTCGCGGCAAGGTAACAGACCCATCGGGCGCGGTTGTCACGAACGCGGAGGTGTCGGCAGTCGGAGTTACTGGGCAGACTTACTCCGCTAAGGCCGGCCCGAACGGAGCGTACGAAATTACATCGCTGCCGCCCGGCAGCTACAAGGTCACCGCGAATGCCCATGGATTCGCGGCCTTTACACAACTGGACCTGGTGGTCACTGCGGGACAGGTGCAGCAATTCGATATCCCGCTTGACATTCAGGTTGAGCAAGAGAAAGTGGACGTTCAGGAAGAGAGTTCGCAGGTCCAGGTCAGTCCCTCGAATAACGCGAGCGCGCTCGTGCTTAAAGGCGCCGACCTCGACGCGTTGCCCGACGATCCCGACGAGTTGTCGCAGGATCTGCAAGCCTTGGCCGGGCCGTCCGCCGGACCCAATGGCGGGCAAATCTATATCGACGGATTTACGGGCGGACAACTTCCGCCGAAAGCTTCGATTCGTGAAATTCGAGTCAATCAGAATCCATTTTCGTCCGAATACGACAAGCTGGGATATGGACGAATTGAAATCTTCACTAAACCCGGCACCGACAAATTGCATGGACAGTTTTCAGTGGAAGGCAACAGCTCGGCATTCAACGCGCGCAACCCGTTCGCCAGTGAAAAGCCGCCGTATTACTCGGTTAACTACAACGGCAACATAGGCGGCCCGATCAACAAAAAGTCGTCGTTCTTTGTCGACTTTCAGCGACGCAACATCAACGAAGTTGCAATCGTGAACGCGATCGTGCTGACTGAGGACCTGCAAGGCACGCGTCCTTTTGACGCGAGCATCCCCAACCCAAGGACGCGCACGAACGTGGGCACGCGCTTCGATTATCAGGTCGGCAAGAACAACACGCTCACGGCGCGCTACCAATTTTTCGGCGACGCGCAGGACAACGCCGGCGTGGGAGGGTTCACGCTGCCTTCCGCCGGCTACAACTCCAGTTCCACTGAACATACGGTGCAGATCAGCGACACGCAGATTCTCGGCACCAAAGCCGTGAACGAGACGCGCTTCCAGTACAACCGCGATAACAACCAGCAAACTCCGCTCAGCCTTGATCCTTATATCAATGTGACAGGCGCGTTTAACGGCGGAGGCAGCAGCGGAGGGGCGCAGTCCGATCACACCGATCACTATGAGCTTCAGAACTACACGTCGCTGGCGCTGGGCACACACTTCGTAAAGTTCGGCGGGCGATTGCGGATCAATCGCGAGGTCAGTACCTCGGGAGCCGGGTTCAACGGCTTGTTCTCTTTCCCCGTCCTTACGGTGGGCGATTGCAAGCCCGACCCTTGTCTCTATTCCTATCAGACTGCGCAGCAAGCGCTCGCGGCCGGCTTGGACAAGAGACCGGGGGCCACTCAGTTCACCCTCAACGCATCACCGACTGGCGCAGTTCCCACCATACCTGTAACCGTCACGGATGCCGGACTGTACCTGCAGGACGAATGGAAGCTTCGTCCCAACGTCACGCTCAGCTACGGATTGCGCTTTGAAACACAGAATGCGATTCACGATCACGCCGACTGGGCGCCGCGTGTCGCGATCGCGTGGGGCATCGATGGAAATAGCAAGAACGCCGCCAAGACCGTGTTGCGCGCGGGCTACGGCATTTTCTACGACCGCTTTGGCGAGGGATTCGTCCTCAACGCCAATCGGATGAATGGTGTGACACAGCAGCAGTACATCGTCGACGGCTCCAAGGATCCCATCGATTTTTACCCCACCGTGCCGGCGCCAAGCGATTTACCCGCCTCGCAGACGGTTCCCACCGTCTATCAGATTAATTCGCGATTGCATTCGGCCTACGTTCTGCAGAGTGCGGTGAGCGTGGAACGGCAACTGACAAAGATTGCCAACGTCGCTGTCTCCTATCTCAATGCGCGGGGAGTACACCAGTTTCTTTCTGTGAACGCCAACGCGCCGTTGCCCGGGACGCCCTATTCAAGCGGTCCGCGGCCCGATCCATCGGCAGGCAATATCTATCAATACGTGTCGGAAGGGACCCTCAAACAGAACCAGCTGATTGTGAACTTCAATGTTCGGGCAGGCGCGAAGCTGACTCTGTTCGGATTTTATTCGCTGAACTACGCCAACAGCAACGCTTCGGGCACTTCGAACTTCCCATCGGATCAGTACGATCTGAGCCTGGACTACGGGCGCGCGTCATTTGATATCCGGCACCGGCTATTTTTCGGAGGCACGGTCGGAATGCCGCATGGATTCCGGCTGAGCCCGTTCATGATTGTGAATTCCGGTTCGCCATATAACGTCACGGTGGGACACGATTTGAACAGTGACTCGTTCTTCAACGAACGGCCGACCCTGGCGGCGGATGTATCGGGCTCGTGCGCGTCACCCACAGCGGTCTGTCACTATGATGTTCCGAAGGAGCCCTACATTCCGATTCCGATCAACTACTTGACCGGACCGCCACGCTACACGCTTAACTTGCGATTGGCGAAAACATTTGGCTTCGGACCAGAGAAAAAAGGGGCCGCAGGAGCGCAAATGGGAGGCCCCAGCATGGGTCCCTTCGGCGGCGGCGGCCCCCCGCGAGGTGGTGGTGGCGGTGGCGGCGGATACGGACGTGGCGGAGGGGGCAATGTCACGAGCAACCGTCGCTACAGTCTGACGTTCAGTGTGAACGCGCGTAATGTGCTGAACCACGTGAACCTGGCCACGCCGATTGGGAGCCTGACCTCACAGCTGTTTGGACAATCGAATGCTCTGGCGGGCGGACCGTTTTCGGGCGGGGCGTCGAATCGGAAGATTGAATTGCAGGCGGCATTTAGTTTTTGAGAGCGCGACCGAAAATGCCTAGCGGGCGCGGGGCCGCTCGGAAGTTACTGGCGGAGAGGGAGGGATTCGAACCCTCGGTACAGGTGTTAGCCCGTACAACGGTTTAGCAAACCGCCGCATTCGGCCACTCTGCCACCTCTCCGCGGCGGGTGAATGTTAAGTGTAACACCGAGATGGCGATGATAAATTCCCGGCCCGATGGTGCTTGGAGTCCAAGGTGATGACCTGGCTTTTCGGTCAGGTTCCTGCGTTACGGCTGGTTCCTGCTCGATCAATAGTGTTCTGCCAACTCGTCTATATAATCGCTTCATAATCGCACAATCGTTTCAGGAGGACTGAGTATGCAGTCCCGGGAAATTTTGCGGAAAGGGTGCGCAGTCGTCGGGTTCGTGCTGCTGATCGTGGCTTCGTCTTTCGCTCAGCAATACGGCAATAGCAGCGGAGATGAAGGGCAATATCAGATCCTGCAGGCCCGCTACGGCACTGCGGAAAGAAACATTGACGTCACCCAACGACTGAAAGAACTGGCGAGCCAGGATCGGACTTTCCGTATGGGGAACTCCACGTTTGGAGTAGACCCGGATCATGGCCACGTCAAGACCTTGCGCATTTATACACGCGGACCGAACGGCCAGAACCGCACGTTCGAATACCGCGAAGGCAGTGTGGTCGACGGCGAGCTCTTCACGGCCTGGGGACGGGGCGACTGGGGACTCGGCGGCTGGAATGGCAGTTGGGGCGATCACGACCGGGATGACCATGAACGGAATGGCCAGTTGAATATCGTCCAAGCCACGTATGGCGCGGGCGATCGTACGCAGGATGTTACCGCGCGCCTCCGTAGTCTGGTTCGCGATGGCCGGCTCCAGATCAGGGCCGACAATGGCACCATGGGTTCCGATCCGGCGCACGGCGACCACAAGACTCTGTGGGTCGCTTATTCAACTGGAGGATCCCCGCACAGGGTCAGCGTCGCGGAAGGCGGTCAACTTAGTATTCCGTAACCGAGCCCCTGAGCGGGTTTCCCTACATGCGAGGGCAGGGTGCCGGCGCTACAGGCGCATGGTCAGATTTCTAAATGATGGACTCTTCTTCCTCTTCCAACGCAGCTTCGACGACGCTTGCGGACAACGCTGACGCCACCCGTCGTCGCAAGCTTGCGATCGCCGGGCAGATTGCTTTTCTTCCCACTGGCATCCTGACCACGCTGCTCAGCCCGATGCTTCCAATTCTGAGCAAGCGATGGGTGCTCACCGATGCCCAGGCCGGAGTCTTTTTCCCCATACAGTTTCTTTCACAACTTACCGGCGTACTGCTGTCCGGATTCATGCTTGCCCGGGTTGGGTTCCGCGCTGTGTTTCTCTCTGGACTGTTGCTGATGGCGGCTGGTGCGAGCACGCTTTTTCTGGGAACGATGGGGCTGGGAATGGCGTCGGTGGCGGTGTATGGGCTGGGGTTGGGGTTGATCATTCCGACCACCAATCTGATGGCCGCTGAGGTGAGCACGGGTTCGCGCGCGGCGGCGGTGAGCCTGCTGAATTTTTTTTGGGGCGTGGGCGCGGTAGTGGGTTCGCTGCTGGTCGCGTGGGCTGCGCGGAACCAGCGGGTGCCACTCTTCCTCGGCGCGGTTGCGGTTTTGCTCGTGCTGCTCGCGATCGCGGCGCGTAATCTGCCGTTTCCCCATGCGCGTCCCGCTGGGGAATCTCCAATTCCGTGGCGCGAGATCGCGAGAAATCCGGTTACGTGGTTGTTTGCCGTCGTTTTCTTTCTCTATCCCGGGGCGGAGACCTGCGTGGGCGGCTGGGTCGGATCCTTCGTGTCGCAAATGGGAATGGGGACCACTGCCGTTGCGGCGATGATACCTGCTTTCTTTTATGCGGCGTTGACTGCGGGCCGGGGGGTTGGAGGATGGTTGCTGCGGCATTTGTCCGAGCACCGGGTTCTGCAAGGTGGATACGCGCTGGCGGCAGTGGGCATCGGGATTTTGCTGCGCTCCTCGAACGTGACCGAAGTGAAGATCAGCGCGGCGTTGACGGGCCTTGCCTATGCCACGCTCTATCCGATCACGGTGGCGCGCCTCTCTCATCGCTATGGCGTTGATGCACGCAGCGTGGGCTCGCTCATGTTTTCGCTCGCGGCTCTCGGACCGGCGGCGCTGCCCTGGCTGGTTGGGATGGTTTCACAATCCGCTGGAAGCCTGCGCGCTGGCCTGGCTGTACCGTTGGTGGCGACGGTGATCTTGTTCTTCATCCATTTGCGGGATTGGTAGGACAGCGGTTGGTGGTTAGTGGTCTGTCGTCCCTAACTAAGCCGAGCCTTGCCAAAACACTCTATGAGATAGCTCCTAACCACTAACCACTGCTCTTAGCCTTGGCGCGTTTGTTGCGCGTCAGGCTGAGTGTGACATTGGACGCCAGTTCTACCCGGTTGCGTCCGTTGTGTTTGGCGCGATAGAGAGCCTGGTCGGCGGCGTGGATGACTTGTTCGGGAAGACGATAGCGGGTGCTCGGCTCGGCGACTCCGATGCTTACCGTCACCGACAAATCGCCGGCTGGATGTTGAAGCACCGCCGCTGTTTTCTTTTTTCCCGGCTTTCGGCGTTCCGAAACTTCCGGGCGAGGTTCCGTCCTTCTCTCCGAACCGCGAAATCGAAAAACAGAATTCTGAATGGTCTGCCGAAGCGCCTCCAGGGTTTCGAAAGCGTCTTTGGCGGAGGTGTTGCGAAAGAGGATGGCAAACTCCTCGCCTCCGCAACGAAAAGCCTGTCCGCCACCGCCCACGCCGGCCAGGCGCGAGGCGACCATGCGCAGCACTTGGTCGCCGGTGTCGTGGCCGTACGTATCGTTGAAGTTCTTGAAGTGGTCGATGTCCACGATCGCGATCGCATATTGCTGATCGAGCGAGAGCAGAGCTTCGTTGAAAGCGCGGCGGCCGCGAATGCCGGTCAATTCGTCGTAATAGGCCAGCACGTAGGACGTTTCGATCATGGAGGCCGCCAGGATCAGACCCGCAGTCGCCCCATAAGCGTCGGCCACTTTGCCGACCGGCGATAGATCAAGCCAGAGAAACACTGCCACCAGCGACCACAGAAAACCGGGTTCCATCGGCTTGCGGGTTTGGAAGAAGCGCACCACCAGGACCGCCGCCGCGGCTACAAAACCGATCATCGCCCAAAGCGGCAGGCCGCCGGACGCCGCCGGACTCGCGGTGCTGTTTTCGGGCCTGCATGCCACCGCCACTACTACCGATTGAAGGAACAGCATTCCAAATCGCGGTGCGATGCCGGCGACGGTCAATCCGCGTTCTCGCATGTAGGCCAACGCGATGCAGTTCAGCGGAATCAGTAGCGCCACCAGGACGACCGCGGTGTGTCCCGGTCCGGTGCGAGTCTTCCCGAGCGAAAAGAATTCGACTGCGCGGTGAGCCAATAGCAACACCAGCAGCGAAAAAAGAACACGGCTGGAATTGAACCGCCAGGCAAGAAGTAATCCAGCGGCAAACACCGCGAAGTAATAAAAGCCGAGCGAGGGCGCAACCCGCTCCAGTAATGAGCTGTTCACGAGCGCCGCCGACAGCGCCAGCAACAGGCCTCCGGGGAGCAGCCACGATTTCCAGACGTTTCCGGTCACTCGGACCTCGGCGCGCATTGCCGCATCTTGCTCCCAGAATACGGCAGTGTGGCGGGATCAACACGTTAGTTTTCCGATGCGGGGCAAAAATGCCGACCGAATTCATTCCACGCTTGAGGCCGCCTAAGAAATTTGTTGCGCAAGGTCGAGCTGCGCGCGCCGTTCCAACGTCATCTCCGTCCTGCCCCAGGCATAAGGACGATGGAAAGGAAAATCCCAATGCCACGCCAACAGAAAGGCTTTTCCCTGATTGAATTGCTGATCGTGGTCGCGATCATTCTGATCATCGCGTCGATTGCGATCCCGGGTTTGATGAGCGCGCG
>JAYTFO010000427.1:0-7514 GCA_043734305.1 Acidobacteriota bacterium
AGCGTTTCACAAAAATCTATTGTAGCGACGAGGCTTGCCGCGTCTCTACGCTCAGGCGCTTGACTAGATAAAGACGTCGAGTTCTTCGGAATTGAAGACGATGCGATTGGTAGTTGCGCCACAAACGGCGTCTAAGGCCGGTCGCTCTCTGGGTTCCACTTTCCTTTCGGCCTTCTCCAAAGTCACCAGGCTGCCCGCGATCAAACGGCTTTCATTCAGCAGTGCCAGCCGTATTTGAGGAAATACTTCGGAATCAGGATGCCGTCGAGAGCCTTTCGCAATGGCGCGGGCTCTCTGTCTTGCCAACTCTCGGATCAATTCCTCGAGCATATCTTTGCCGCACGAACTTAGCAGAAGGAACTGAATGCCCAGCACGTGCGTATCCCGAAGCGCGCGTACTTCCCCGACGACGCGGAACGAGGCGAAATGGACCCGCAAGAGAATTTCCGTTCGCGTTCCCGCCGCTAGCGGCTCATCGGTCTCGATGCTGCATCCTCCGAGGCTCAGATTGAGCACTCTGCCGCGAACCGCGAGGCCATCCGACGGCAAGCTGACGATGTTCGCCAGTCCGCCGTAACGAATGCGCGGACTCTGTCGGCGATCGGCGCCATTCGAGATTGGACTGGTTGGCATGTTGGTAGGGAGATCGTATGCCGGAAGGCAGGCTTTGAAAATGGCCTGCTGGTGATCGCTGTTTGGAACTGGAGTAACTGAAGGAGAGCGCGGGAAGTGCCGAGGGAACAGCCGGCAAGGTGCCGGCGTTACCCCGCCGAGCGCATGAATCCCGTGCCGGGAAGGTTCGGAACCAGGAACTTCGCATCCCGCGCGCCGGAAACCCGTGCCAGCGACTCGGCCGCCAGATAACCGCTGCGGACGGCGCCTTCCATGGTGGCGGGCCATCCGGTCGCAACAAAGTCGCCCGCCAGAAACACCCTCGGCCAGGCGGTAACCGGCCTGGGACGATACTGGTCCACACCTGGACGAGGCGAGTAAGTCGCGTGCACTTCTTTAATCACGGTGGACTTCAACAGCTTCGCATCGCCAACGGCGGGGAAAAACTCGGCCAGCTCTTTCATCGCCAGGTCCACGATTTCTCCGCGCGACTTTTCCATTAGGCTTCGCGAGTTACTCACTACCAGTTCGATGTAGCTGCCGTTGGCGTTACCGCTCTCGCGCGCCTGGTTTTCCCGTGCTTGATTCTCTCGCGCTTCGATCAGGCGCGACTTGTTAAACATCCACTGAATCGTGCGGTCCAGCAGCACTGCATGGTCGAGATCGGTGATCACTCGATCGAACCATAAGTGGATACCGGTGATCGGCGACGTCGTAAAATGACTTAGTAACTCGGCGAGCGGCGCGGCGGCAGGTGAGTCCGGCAACATCTTGGCGAGCACATCAAACGAAACCGCCAGCACCAGGTAATCGAACTTCTGTTCCTGGCCGTTAGCAACAACGGTCACATCCGAGGGCTGGGCTCGAAAGGATTCCACTCCCGTCCTGAACTGCACGTCTCCACCGCGCGAGCGAATCGTGTCGCCGGCAGCATTGTACAACTCGGTAAGAGGAACGGTCGGCACGCCCATCCGTCCGGCAGCCTTCGATTTCAAAAAAGACTCGCGAATGACCTGCGCCGCATAGGGGACGGAAATCTGATCCACATCTTCATTGAGAGCGCTGACCAGGATCGTCTTCCAGAAACGTTCAATCGCCTGTTCGGTTTGTCCGTGACGTTTCAACCATGCGAGGAAGGTCTCGCCGCGTTCCGCTGGAGTCGCGGGAGCAAGCGCAGCCATCGCGCGTCCGATCGCGAATTTATCCGCCAAGGTCAGACAATCGGCTCGCAGAAAAGATGGTCCCGCATGGAGTGGCGCCGGCAGACGCGAGGGACGAATCACGGAGGCACGGCCGCCCGGCTCCAGAAATGTCAGGCTGTCATACCAGCGGATTTTGTCTTCGACTCCGGTGCGGCGATAGAGGTCAATCAGATTGGTGCAGCACCCGAGCAACACGTGCTGGCAGTTATCGACGATTTCGCCGGTCCCGGGATGCTGATAGGAAGAAGCGCGTCCGCCGAGATACGGACGCCGCTCGAACAAGGTCACGCGGAAGCCGGCACTCGAAAGGGCGCATCCAGCGGCCAGTCCAGCGAGACCGCCTCCGGCGATGGCGACGGCGGAACCTTGGGTCGGGGAGGAAGTCATCACAGCAGGCGCTTCACGTATCCTTTGCCGAGGATGGTGAGTTTTTCCCGCACGGTCAACGCAACGCGCTCGCTGAACACGTCGTACTGGCGGGATGCAATTTTATCGAGCAACCGCCGATAGATCGCGATCAACACCCAGAGCGCGGGCTGGCTGTCTTCGTTGACGAGGGGGATTAACTCTTCGCCTGCGCGATAACCTTCACGCGCGCGGTCCCCCTGCTTGGCGAGAAGCGGACGAATGCGGGCAGCATCCGGAACGACAAAGTCGGCAGCCGATAGGCCGAACTCGGAGAGATCTTCCTCCGGAAAATAGAGGCGGCCCATGCCGGCGTCTTCTTTTACATCGCGAATAATATTGGTGAGCTGAAAAGCGAGTCCGCACTGCTCGGCAAGTTTTTCGGCGGCCGGATCGCGATAGCCAAAGATCTTGATGCAGACCAGGCCCACCACGGAAGCGACGCCGTAGCAGTATTCGCGCAGTTCGTCGAACGTACGATAGCGCGGAGCCAGTGCTGGCGCGTTCCCCTCGGGCACAGGGTCCTGGTCCAAATCGGCCGCGGTGCCGTAGGCGAGCTGATCCAGCAGCCCGATCGGAATCTGGTAACGACGCTGGGTATCGGCCAAGGCGAGCAACAAAGCATCGTCGGTCGGATAACCCGCGAGGGCGCGATGCACCGCGTCCAGCCACTCCGCCAACTTGTTGCGCCGTTCGTGGAAGGAGAAAGTGTTGTCGTCGGTGATGTCGTCGCAGCGACGCATGAAGGCATACACTGCGCTCAGCGAATTGCGCTTAGGACGGGGCAGAACTGCGAAACCATAATAGAAATTTTTGGCCGCCGAGCGGGCGGCGTGCCGGCACACGGAGTAAGCGACGTCGAGTTGTGACGGTGTGGGCACGAACTGCACGGGCACATTTCCCACGGCGGCGCTCATAGAATCTTCCCCAACGCCGCGCGCGCGACCAGCGCCAACTTGCGCGCCTTGGAGATCGCCGGACGCCGCCCGAGTACGGCATAGTCTTGCCGTTCGATTGCGTTCAGGATTTCCAGACCGCCGCGGCTGAAGAGTTCAATATCGATGGCCAAGTCGCGGCTTATTTTTCCGGGCAGAGCTAAGCCCTGCATGAACCATTCCCGCGCGCGTTGCACTTCAAAGCGCATCATCTCGCGAAAGGCTGGGCTGTTGCGAGCGTCGCGAATTTCCTGTTCGCTTACGCCGAAGCGTCGCAGGTCTTCGAGTGGCAGATAGATGCGGCCTTTGGCGTAATCCGCGCTGACGTCCTGCCAGAAATTTGCCAACTGGAGCGCCGTGCAGGTGTAGTCGGAAAGTTGCTGACGTTCCGGGTCGCGGTATCCGCCCAGATACAGCACCAGGTGCCCGACCGGATTCGCCGAATAGCGGCAGTAGCCCAACAGGTCCTGAAATGTTTCGTACCGCGTGACGGCCTGATCCTGGCGAAAGGCGGTGAGCAGGTCCGCGAACTCCTGCTTGGGGATCTCGAATTTGTTTACCGTTTCAGCGAGTGCGACAAACACTGGATGGCGCGGATGGCCGCTATAGCAGGCGTTCAGTTCGGCTTCCCATTCATCAAGCAGGCGCAGGGACGCGGACGTGTCGCCGACTTCGTCGCCGAGGTCGTCGGAGATTCGGCAATACGCATAGACATTGAAGAAATCCTGACGCAGGCGTGCCGGCAGAAACCAGCTCGCGACCGAGAAGTTTTCATAGTGCGAACGCGCCAGGCGACGGCAATAGTCGCGCGCTTCCTGCAGCCGCGGGGCCACTTCTGGGATGGAGTATTCCACGGGAAGAGCGCCCCAGCCTGTGGGTGGCGAAGCCGTGGCGAGATGGGCAGTGCTGGTCATGGTGTCAGAGTTCGAGTGTAGCGCAGCCGTCCGTCGCTGTTCGTCCTTCGTCGTTCGTCGTTCGCTCGGCGGGTTGGGATCTGGCGAACGACGATGGACGATAGACGGCGCTCCCTTAGTGCCCGGGAATGATTGCGGTCTTGATATCGCCGTTGCGATTCAGCATGTGACGCAGAACGTCATGCAGGCGCGAAAGCGGCGCTTCGCCGGTAATGTAATCGGTGCCGCGAACTTTTCTCTCGACGATCAGTCCAAATGCCCGGCGGACAGTCTCCGGAGTGTGATGGAACGTTGCCTTGAGCGTGATTTCGGAATAGTGCAGGCGATTGGTATCGAGTTGCACCTTGGTTCCGGCAGCGCAGCCTCCGAAGAAATTGACGGTGCCGCCCTTGCGCACCATCTGTACCGCCCACTCCCAGGCTTCGGGACGGCCCACCGCTTCGATGACGACATCCGAGCCGCGCTTTTCAGCGGTCAGAATGCGGACGGCCTCGACGGGATCTGAGGTTTGGCCGATCTGCACAACTTCCTGCGCGCCCTTACGCCGCGCCAGAGAAACTTGCGAATCGCGTTTCACCACCGCAATTACGTTACAACCGATCGCCTTGGCAACCTGCACGAACATCAGTCCGATGGGGCCGCCGCCAATCACCGTTACGGTTTCGCCAATCTCGACGCCGGTTTCGTGCAGTCCGCGCAGGACGCAGGCCAGCGGTTCGGTCATCGCAGCATCTTCGAAGCTGACTTTCGCCGGCACAACCAGCATGTTGGTTTCAACAATCCGGCGAGGAATGCGAATATATTCGGCGTAGGCGCCGTTATTAAAAAGTAAGTCTTCGCAAAGATTGCCCTGATGCTTGGAACAGTAGAAACACAGGCCGCAGGGAGCGGAATTGAGTGCGACCACCCGCATGCCTTTCTTGAAGCCGCGAACTCCCGGGCCTACTTCTTCGATGGTGCCTGCGAGTTCGTGTCCGAAGAGGGCGGGAGGAACAATCATGCGCGCGTGATAGCCGCGCTGGTAGACCTTCAAGTCGGTGCCGCAGGTGAGCGCGACCTGCACTTTCACCAGCACTTCGCCATCTCCGACACGCGGGATGGGCACTCGTTCGATTTTGATGTCTTCTTTGCCGTAGAGAACGGCGGCTGTCATTTTGCCATTCACAATGAACGTCCTTTCCACGCGCTGCCCGGCTGGATCACGATTTTCATCGAATCCGGTTGTGGATGGGCGGCCCGATGGAGCGCTTCCACGCTCTCACTCAGCGGGAAGCGGTGACTGATCAGTTGCTCCAGGTCCATTTCGCGATTCATCACAAACTGCACCGACTGCTCCTGCAACTCCACGGACGCGCTGTAGGAACCCAGCAGCGTCTTCTCGTCCACGCAAACTGCCGCCGGATCGACGATCGCTTCGCCGCGAACTGTTTGCGCAAACAACAAAACACGCCCTCCCGGACGCGTCGCGTCCATCGCAGGCCGAATGAGGGCGCTGCCGGCGACCGCCAATATTACAGCGTCCGCCCCACGTCCCTCGGTCATTTCGCGGATCGTGCGAACCGTATCCGCCTGCGACGCATCAATGGTCAGGTCCAATCCGAGTCTTCTAGATATTGTAAGCCTCGGCGGATACAAATCGGAAGTTATCACGCGGGCCCCTGCCCGTTTGGCCAGGACCGCCAGGATTACCCCAATCGGGCCTTGTCCGATTACCAAGACGGTTTCGCCCGCTTCCAGCCGCAGGGTCTGGATTCCCTTCATGCATGTATTCACGGGCTCCACAAAACAGGCCTGCTCGAAACTGACGCCGTCGGGTATGGGCACCGTGCCCTTCTCAACGATCCAGTCCAGCACCCGCACATACTCGGCAAAGCCGCCGCCGGAGGGTTCGAAACCGGCGGTGCAGCCAACTTTTTTGTACATTTCGCACTGCGCGAAAGTTTTCGCCCGGCAGTAAAAACATTCGCGGCAGGGGATGTGGTGGAAGACCATCACGCGGTCATCCACGCTGAACTTCCGCACCCCTTCGCCGACGCGCGCGACGACTCCGGAAGTCTCATGCCCGAAGATACGGGGAGCCGAGTGCGAACCAGTTGCGATTTTCTTGAGGTCCGTCCCACAGATCCCGCACGTATGCACGCGGACTAGAATTTCACCGCGCCCGATTTCGGGAACCGGCACTTCCTCCAGGCGCACGTCATTGAGGCCGCGATAGACCGCAGCCTTCATCGTAGACGGAATCGTCCACGTCTCGGCGACATCGATCGACTTGGAGAGAGTTCCTGGCATTTCGGATTACGGTTTCGTATTGGTGAAGTGCACGGCCACATCCATCTGCTTCACGTAGGGCCGTTCGGGTATCGCCCGCTTCACATCCTTTACTTGAATGACGCAATAAAACTGCTCCACTTTGAACACCCGTTGCGCCTGAAGCGGAGTCTTGGCGTAGGGCTTGGCATCGATCCACCAGAGTTGTTGCGCATCGCGTGAGGGGTCTTGCGATGCGGGAAGGACGTTTGCGTAGATTTTATGATGTTCATCGGTGAGCCGGATGAACCATCCCACAATCCTGGTGTCACCGTTGGGTATGTCGGGGACAAAACGCAGCGTGTAGCGCGGCATGCCCAATGAGTCCAGGACTTTGAACTCCTGTTTGGCATGTTCCGGGGTGAGCGCAACGTCGAGCGTCTGTTCGGTGATCTTAGTGACGCCCTTCTTAAAGGACTCGGAATAGACACTTTTTGTTGAGTCCTCAGCGAGAGCCACGGATGCGGTGGCCAGAAGCGCAATCAGTATCCAGCGAAACACGTTCCTCCTTGCAAGTTCGTTCATTGTTCCGGCGCTCGGCTCAGATACTGCTCCAGTGCAACGCATAATGCTCGACTCGCTCGCGCGCTGTTCCTGCCGAGCGCAATCGTCGATCCCCAAAGCCAAGGTCGCACCGCTACGTGCAAAGCAAACTGCTTGGATCGAAAGCTTCCGTCGGCTCCCATGAAGTTTTCAAGTGGCGGCATCACAAAATCTGCTTCATCCGACACAACTTTCAGCGCACCGAAGGGGACGCCGCGAAGTCCGGCTCCCTGCGCCACGGCCGCTCCTTCCATATCCACCGCTGCGGCGGAATAAGCCTGACGCAGTTTTTCTTTTTGGTCGCGCCCCGCCACCGCACTAAAACTTACCAGCGTTCCCTGGCCGCATCCAGTGTCTGTGCGGACACCGTCGGCTGCATTGACGACCGTTCGCGGTTCGAAAATCTCACTCACCTTGAGCGCCGGATCCAAAGCGCCTACAAAACCCACCGACAATATCTGCGATGGCCGGAACTCCTGAATGATGGCCTCGGTCGCACGCCGCGCCGATTCCGGGCCCACTCCACCGCAGATCACCGCTGCATCTCCGTTCTCAAAGAGCTGGTAGCGACGCCCACTATGTTCAATCGACCGAGC
>JAYTFO010000428.1:0-7364 GCA_043734305.1 Acidobacteriota bacterium
AAATATTCCCGATCCACACCAAAGTCACGGCAGACATCGTCTTTGTCCCGTTCTTCAAGAAAGACTTCACGCAACAGTCTGCGATCGCGTTCGGGGAGCTTATCCAAGATCTGCCGGACCTGCCTTTCCGTTTCCTGCGCCGACAGAGCTTCCACCGGGTCAATGCCATGCGCGGGAAGCTCGCGCTCGTCGTCATCGTCCAGGGACGTGTCCCGGGCGCCGCTGCGATATTGTTCCCACAGCACGCGGTTGCACATGGAGTTTACAAACGACCCTAAGCGGTCCGGTTGCTGGATTTTTCCTTGCCGCAAAGCCACAAAGAAGCGCGCAAAGGTTTCCTGGCGTACGTCGTCGATGGCTTCCCGAGAGGGCAGCTTTGAGCGCAACTTAATTTGGATCAGAGCGGTGAAGTAGGTAACGAAGTGCTGCTCGGTGCGCGGGTCCGCGATGCGTAGAAGGCCGAGATATGCCTCGTCAAAGGACTCGAATTGCAACGTCTTACCCCGGGGGCCGATAGGTGGCAGACAGTGTAGCACCGGCGATGGACGCCCGGCCTTGTTTTCCACGAGGGTGGGTTTGGCGGTGTGCTGGAGATGGGAGTGACTGCTGCGAGTGCGGATGGTGGGCGGGATGGATCGGGCCGGGCGCATCGGGAAGCAAAAACTCCTGAGAGCAGAAGACGCGGGTTGGGTCTACACCCGCCGGAGAAGAAACTAAAAAAGTGTCGGAGCCGCTTCCCCGTCGGCTCCGGCACTTCAATGGATACCATCCGGGAGTTTCCAGGATGAAATCCTAAACTGTGGCGGAAACCATCTTTCGATGATTACTTCCACTTGGCTAGATAGTGCAGAGAGCCTCGCAACCGTTTCAAATAATTTTCAAAATGGCAATGAGATTGGCTTAGCAGGTTGCGGAACGCAGTTTCGTATCAGGGTATCGCTTCAGCGATACCGCAAGTCCGGAGGAATGAGTCGCCCCTCAGGGGCTGCCTGGGCGAGGGGAGGAACTGCCGCCGGAACCCAGGACCAGTTATAGTCAATGGTCATCTCAAAGGCTTGGGAACAAGGAGTAGATCCGCATGATGAAAAAGATATGGCTACTGACGAAGCGAGTATTGCTACCCGTACTTTTTGGGTTGATCGTGGTGGCCGTTTACGCGAACGTTATCGCCCCGGCACCGCCTGCTGTGGGAAGCATCGCACCCTTATTCACGCTCCCGTCGCAGGACGGCGCACCCGTCAACCTTGCGGACTATCGGGGCCAGTGGGTGGTCTTGTACTTCTATCCGCGGGACTTCACCGGAGGCTGCACGGTGGAAGCGCACAACTTCCAGCGGGACCAGGCACAGTACCAGAAAAAAAGTGCGGTCGTCCTCGGGGTCAGCGTGGATAGCGCCGACTCCCACAAGCAGTTTTGCACCAAAGAGGGATTGAACTTCAAACTGCTTGCGGACACCAGGCACACAGTGTCACGCGCCTACGGTTCGCTGACGAACCTGGGGCTGGTGAAGTTCGCTTCGCGGCATACGTTCATCGTCGATCCAGAAGGCAAGGTGGCGAAGGTTTTCACTGGAGTGAATCCGAACCAGCATAGCGATGAGGTGCTATCCACTCTCGCCGAGTTGCAAAAATAGGCGAGGACTCGTGAAGAAGAGCGCACGACAGAGTGTATGAACGACTTGCACGACAAATTCGAGGATCGCTTTGGCGGCGCGGCTCGATTGTTCCGCGCGCCAGGACGAGTGAACCTGATTGGCGAGCACACTGACTACAACGACGGCTTTGTGATGCCAGCGGCGATCGATTTCTCTTGCTGGGTGGCCATCGGACCGCGTGAGGACCGCAAGCTTAGTATTTTTTCAGAAAACATGAACGAGTCCGCGGAAGTCGATCTTGCGGGCACTGATCCTGAGCTACGTCCCTCGGGCAACTGGAGCGACTACCCCATTGGCGTCGCGGTAATGCTGGCGCGCGCGGGCTATTCTCTGGGCGGAGCGAACCTCTACATTCGGAGTGACGTTCCCCTCGGGGCGGGGCTGAGTTCATCGGCAGCCATTGAGGTCTCGGTGGGATACGCACTGCTGCAACGCTCGGGTCATGAAGTCGATCCAGTCGAGCTTGCCCGCCTTTGTCAGCGCGCCGAAAATGAATTTGTCGGAGCCCGCTGCGGCATCATGGACCAATTCACCGCTTGCCACGGGCGCGCGGGACAGGCCATCATGCTCGATTGCCGGTCGCTGGAATATCGTGCCCTGCAGTTGCCGGAAACAATCGACATGGTCGTCTGCAACACCATGGTAAAGCATCAACTGGCGGCGGGTGAGTACAACGAGCGTCGCGCCGAATGTGAACAAGCCGTACAGCGACTCTCGTCCGTAAAGCCCGATGTTCGCGCGCTGCGCGATGTGACCTCGCAGGAACTGGAAGACCATCGCGACTGCCTGACCGGGACACTCTATCGACGGACGCGGCATATTGTCACCGAGAACGAACGCGTAGTATCGGCTGCGACGGCGCTGGAACGCGGCGACGTCGATGCCTTGCGCGAACTGATGGCGGCGTCGCATCGCAGTCTGCGCGACGACTACCAGGTAAGTTGCTCCGAACTGGATGTGATGGTCGAGATCGCCAATCGTCAGCGCGGCGTCTACGGCGCGCGCATGACCGGCGGCGGATTCGGAGGATGCACCATCAACCTCGTCGACAAGGCCCACAGTGCTGAATTTCGACGGATGGTTATTGAGGAGTACGATTCCGCCATTGGTTACGAGCCGGACATTTATGTTTGCCAGACCTCGCATGGAATGCAGGAAGTTCGATTGGCAGGCCAGGACGCACGATGACGCAGCGAGAACTGGAACAGATTCCTCACCGGCGGCTGAATCCGCTAACCCGCGAATGGGTACTGGTGTCTCCGCAACGCACGGATCGGCCGTGGTTAGGCAAAGTGGAGGGCAGGGAAGCAGAGCGCCGCCAGACTTACGACCCGGCGTGTTATCTCTGCCCCGGAAACTCGCGGGCGGGGGGTGTGCAGAATCCGCAGTACGCGGGCACCTACGTTTTCGATAACGATTATCCGGCCCTGATCTCGCAAGCATCCGAAAGTGAAGTGGACGAGTCCGGCCTGATCGTTGCGCGTAGGGAGCGTGGGATCTGTCGAGTGGTGTGTTTCTCGCCGCGTCACGATCTCACTATTTCTCGCATGAGCCAGGACGAAATCCGTCCAGTAGTCGACGCCTGGGTGGAACAATACCAATCGCTGGCCGCTGTGCCCTGGGTTCGCCACGTTCAGATTTTTGAGAATTGTGGAGCCATGATGGGTGCGAGCAATCCTCATCCCCATTGTCAGGTCTGGGCCAATGCGAGTGTTCCCAACCAACCGGCTAAAGATCAGGCTTCGCTGCTGGAATACCATAACCGCCTGAAATCCTGTCTTTTGTGTGATTATCTTAAACTTGAACTTGAACGTAGAGAGCGCGTGGTTTGTGAGAATGAAGAGTTCGCAGCCGTCGTCCCTTACTGGGCAGTGTGGCCGTTCGAAACGCTCGTCCTGAGCAAACGCCATCTCGGCGCGATGGATGATTTCACGATCGCGGAACGCGATCTGCTGGCAGGGATTCTCAAGCAGCTCACCACGCGGTACGACAATCTCTTCGAGGTTCCATTCCCATATTCCATGGGATTCCATCAGCGTCCGACGGATCGGCAGCCACATCCGGAATGGCATTTTCACGCGCACTACTATCCGCCGCTGCTGCGTTCGGCGACAGTGCAGAAGTTCATGGTGGGATACGAAATGATGGCTGGCCCGCAGCGTGACGTGACGCCAGAGAGCGCGGCGGCAAGGCTGCGCGAGGTGAGCGAAGTGCACTACGCGGCGCGCGAGTCGTAGTAGAGCGCGGTGAAAGCGAAAGGCGCGTTCTCCAACTTTTGGTTTTGTCATCTTGAGCGAAGCGAAAGACCTGCTTTCTTCAGCAGCGGAGGAAAGCAAGTTCTTCGGGCGCGAACTTGCGGCGCCCTCAGGATGACAATTTTCTTACTTATCCACTCTCTTATTTCTCCACCGAGAACTTGTACATCGTGCGCGACCGGTAAGTCGCCCCAGGCCGCAGAATCGTCGACGGGAATCCCGGCTGGTTCGGCGAATCGGGGAAGTGCTGGGTTTCAAGGCAGAAGCCAAAGCGCTGCTTGTAGATATGGCCGTTCTTGCCGGCGACGCCATCCAGGAAATTGCCAGAATAAAATTGCACTCCCGGTTCGGTGGTGTAGACCTCCATGATCCGGCCGCT
Source organism: Acidobacteriota bacterium (assembly GCA_043734305.1). GTDB lineage: Bacteria > Acidobacteriota > Terriglobia > Terriglobales > Acidobacteriaceae > Acidiflorens. Next base: position 4,289 of record JAYTFO010000428.1, read on the forward strand.
CTCTGGTTCGCGAACCCGCGCTGCCAGTTCCGGATTCTTCCCGGTTTGGTTGATGACGAAATTGTGATCGTATCCCTTGCCCAGGACCATCTGCTCGTCGTTCTGATTGATCCGCGCGCCGATCGCCGCCGGTTGCGTGAAGTCCAGCGGAGTACCCTTCACAGGCCGCAGTTCGCCGAGCGGGATAAGGTTCTTGTCGACCGGAGTGAAGCGGTCGGCATTGATCATCATCTGGTGCCCCAGCACGTCTCCGCGCCCCTCGCCGGCCAGATTGAAGTAAGTGTGCTGGGTCAAATTCACGGTAGTGGCTTTGTCGGTGGTGGCTTCGTAGTCGAAGATGAGTTCGTCCTGCGCGGTGAGAGTGTAGGTCACTTTGACCTTGAGATTGCCGGGATAACCTTCGTCTCCATCGGGGCTGGTATGGGTGAAGATCAGCCCGACGCCATGCTCGTTCTCGAACGGTTCGGCATTCCAAAGAACTTTGTTAAATCCAATACTCCCACCGTGCAACGTATTCGGGCCGTTGTTCGCAGCCAGTTTGTACGTGACGCCGTCGAGTTTGAACTGAGCGCCGGCAATGCGATTGCCGTAGCGTCCAATGATGGCACCGAGGTAGGGCTTGTTATCCAGGTAGTCGGGAAGGTTGCTCAAGCCGAGCGCCACGTCGTCGATATGCCCGCGTTTGTCCGGCACACGCAAGGACACGACGATCCCGCCGTAGTTTGTGGCGCGCACTTCCATGCCGTGCGCGTTGGAAAAGGTGTACAGGTCGACGGGGCTCCCCTGTGGGGTGGCGCCAAACGATTCCTTCTTCATGTGTGGAGTCTTCTCCGCAAGGGATACGGTTGGATACAGCGCGCAGCACACCAGCAGCGTCCAAACCATGAATTCTGAGCAGCGCAAGTTCATTAAAGTATCACCCCTGGATTACGTCTTCCGAGAATAAGCTGCCATGTGGAACGATCATACTATCAGAGCCCTTTTCGTCTGACTTCTGACTAAATGATGACTAAGTCTGGTTCGCGTGGTTACGTGTCGGCATCGCCTAGCGCGGGGTCCATAGCGGATGGTTTGTGAAAAGGCCGTTGACGAATCCGATCTGGTATACCACCACGAAACCGAACGCCAGACTTAGCATCCCCGAAGCCATTGCCAGTCTGCGGGCGACTGCATGACTTCTTCCTCCCACCACTTTGATTGCCGACGCCAGGCTCATCGTAATGACCATCATTCCGGCAATCGTGCCGACGCCGAACACCAGCAGGTACGCGATCGCCCACGTAGTGTTTTGGATCGTGGCCAGAACGAGCAACGCAACCGCCGCCGAGCCCGCCAGCCCATGGACAATGCCTACCGCGAGTGGCCGGACGTGCTGATACAGATTGGATGTGCCGAGCATGCGGTCCAAAAACGCGACTGGCGTCTGGTCCGGCGTGTGAGGATGTGCCTCAGGCTGATGCGTATGCGGATGGCTGTGGATGTAATCGCCGTGAGCATGAGGATGCGCGTGGTGTACATTCTTCGGGTTGGCAGGAAGTGGCGCGTCCGGCAGCGATCGAAAGAAGCTGGCAACGTTTAATAATCCCAGAAAAATCAGCATGAATCCCACGGACAACTCCATGCTGAGCCCAAGCCGGGCAGGAATAGTCACATTGAAAAGAATGATGGCAGTCCCGACGACGAGGATCGTAACCGTGTGTCCAAGTCCCCAGAAAGCGCCAATCAGAGCCGCGCGAGAGAGCCTGGGTTGCCGGCTGACGATGGTGGAAACTGCAATGACGTGGTCCGGGTCGGTGGCGTGTCGCATCCCAAGAAAGAAACCCACCGCCATGATAGAGAAAAGGCCAATCATGAAGACTGGGATAGTCTAACCCACGATGGTCGCGCTTTAGTGTCGGCGTACAAATTCACTTTTCTCTTCGATTGCCGTAACCTGTGATCAAGCACGGAAGATTGGAGCATGCGATGAAGGGTAAGGTCGTCCTCATAACCGGGGCCAACGGCGGCCTCGGAGTCCATGTGACGCAGGCTTTTCTCGACGCTGGTGCGACGGTCATTGGCACCTCGCGGGATATTCAGCAGTCGACTTTCGTCAGTCCGGGTTTTACCGCAATGCCCGCGGACATCTCGACCCGGGAAGGTGTTGCGGACCTGGTCGATCAGACGATAGCGCGTTTCAACCGGATCGATGTTGTGGCCCACACGGTAGGTGGTTTTGCGGGAGGCCAGTCGATCGCCGACACCGACGACGCTACGTTTCAACGCATGTTTGACCTGAATCTCAACAGTGCGTTCTATCTTTTGCGCGCCGCTTTGCCCGCCATGCGGAAGACTGGAAACGGACGCATCATCGCCATCGGCAGCCGCGCCGCCGTCGATCCTGGGCCAGGTGTGGGAGCCTATAGCGCGTCCAAAGCTGCTTTAGTCTCGCTGATCAGGACCGTCGCTGCGGAAAACAAAGACGCAGGAATCACCGCCAACGTGATCCTGCCCGGCACCATGGATACGCCCGCTAATCGCAAGATGATGCCGAACGCCGACGTCCGCAAATGGGTGCAGCCGGCTAACGTTGCAACCCTGATTCTCTGGCTCGCTGGCGACGCCGGCGCGGACGTCAACGGTGCAGTGATTCCGGTCTACGGCAGAGACGCTTGAGACTTTGGCCTGTCGCTGCTTTCGGTCCGGATCTTTGTGGGATTCGCCTCGGCCTGAGCCGTCGGTTTGACCCCCTTCACGTCTTCCACGTATGCCCGCAACACTTCCGCTACGCTCCAGGCCTGCGCGATGCACCCGCCGGGCCGGTGCGGCGCATCGCCCTCAAAAATTTCCGAGATGTGACCCAGTCCGCCATCGGACAAATGATCTCGCAGCGGTTTCAGCCATTCGCCTGCTTGCGCGCGCGCCACCGCGCTCCCGCCATTGACCTTCACGTAGGCGGTTATGAACGGTCCAATCAGCCACGGCCACACTGTTCCCTGATGATAGGCACCATCGCGTTGAGTGGGGCTGCCGGTGTAGCGTCCGCGATATTGCGGATCCGATGGCGCAAGAGTGCGCAGTCCGTAGGGCGTCAACA
>JAYTFO010000429.1:0-6687 GCA_043734305.1 Acidobacteriota bacterium
TGCTCTGTTTGCCCTCGGTCACTTTTCTTGCAGGCTCTTTAGTCACTCCGCTCCAACTGCCCGCCGATTCGCAAAATGCCGAGTGAAACCTGTTCCCCTTTACACTTCCCTTCGGATTTGAGACAGTAATCCGTGGAAACCCAATCCATCGTTGTCCTCGATTTCGGAGCGCAGTATTCCCAACTGATTGCGCGCCGCATCCGCGAAAACAAAGTCTTCTCCGTCGTTCTCCCCTTTAATGCCACCCTGGATGAAATCCGCAGCTATTCACCAGTCGGGATCGTGCTCTCGGGCGGGCCGGCGTCGGTGTACGACAAAGATGCGCCCCATGCCGACAAGAAAGTGCTGGAACTCGGCATTCCCGTGCTCGGCATTTGCTACGGATTGCAGTTCATGGTGTACGCGCTGGGAGGAAAAGTTCGTCCCGCGGAGAAACGTGAATACGGGCACGCCACCGTTGAGCGCATTACCGAATCGCGTCTGTTTGAAGGCGTGCCGAAAGTTCTTTCCGTCTGGATGTCGCACGGCGATTCCGCCGAGGAACTACCGCCGGGATTTTCTCTGACTGCAAGAACGCCAAACGCAGTGGCGGCAATCGAGAATGCCGACCGCAAAATGTGGGCCGTACAGTTCCATCCCGAAGTCCATCACACACCACTTGGCGCGGACATCCTGCGCAACTTCGCGTTGAAGATCTGCGGTGCGCCGCCGACCTGGACGGGGCAGCACTTCATCGACTCCACTATCGCGACGGTGAAAGCCCAGGTGGGCAGCGGGCACGCGATCTGCGCGCTTTCGGGCGGTGTGGATTCTTCGGTTGCGGCGGTGCTGGTCGATCGGGCGCTGCGCGATTCGTCGGGAAAGTCGCGACTAACGTGCGTCTTCGTCAACAACGGAGTGCTGCGCAAGAACGAATTCGAGAAAGTGCAGAAGAACCTGCGCGACAATCTCGGGCTGCGCCTCATCGCGGTCGATGCCACCGAGCGCTTCATGAAGAAACTCTCGGGCGTGACCGATCCGGAGACCAAGCGCAAGATCATTGGTAACGAGTTCATTGAGGTGTTCGACGACGAGGCCGACCGGATCGAGAATGAGGAAGGCAAGGTCGACTGGCTGGTACAGGGGACGCTTTATCCCGACGTGATTGAGTCGCGCTCGGTACGTGGTCCGTCGGAGGTGATCAAGTCGCATCACAACGTCGGCGGCCTGCCGGAGAAGATGAAGCTCAAGCTGATCGAGCCGCTGAAAGATTTATTTAAAGACGAAGTCCGCAGAATTGGACGCGATCTTGCCATGCCCGAGGACATCCTCCAGCGCCAACCGTTTCCGGGACCGGGGTTGGCAGTCCGCATCCTGGGCGAGGTAACCAAAGATCGCGCCGACATGCTGCGCGAATGCGATGAAATCGTCGTCGGCGAAATCAAGAAGGCTGGGCTGTATCAGAAAATCTGGCAGTCGTTTGCGGTGCTACTGCCGGTGATGTCCGTAGGCGTGATGGGCGACCAGCGGACCTACGCGTACACCTGCGCCGTCCGCGCAGTGCATTCCGAAGACGGCATGACTGCCGACTGGGTTCCGTTGCCCTATGAAGTGCTGAAGGCAATGTCAAATCGTATTGTGAACGAAGTGCGCGGCGTGAATCGAGTGGTATATGACATTACTTCGAAGCCGCCGGGGACGATTGAGTGGGAGTAGTAAGGGCAGTGGTTGGTGGTTGGTGGCTAGTTCTTAGCAACTCCCTTTTAATAAACTGTCATCCCGAACGAAGTGAGGGATCTGCAGTCCGCAGCAAGATGCAGATCCCTCACTTCGTTCGGGATGACAGTTCTTAAAAGGGACACTGGATTCGGAAGAAGGCCATGCCCGTTCCATCGGATTGATGATTCCACCCCCGACCAACTACCATATCCCCATGCCCGTCGATACCGAAACTCAGCAATCCGCCTCCCCCCGCATCCGCGCCCCTCGCGGCACCACCCTCTCCTGCAAGGGATGGCAGCAGGAAGCGGCTATGCGGATGCTCATGAACAATCTCGACGAAGAAGTTGCGGAGCGGCCGCAGGATCTCGTTGTCTATGGCGGCACGGGTAAGGCGGCTCGCAATTGGGAGTGCTATCACGCGATCGTTCGTTCGCTGAAGGCTCTTGAGGACGACGAGACTCTGCTCGTGCAGTCGGGCAAGCCGGTCGGCGTTTTCAAAACACATGAATACGCGCCACGAGTGCTGATTGCCAATTCGAATCTGGTCGGGCACTTTTCCAACTGGGAGAAGTTCAACGAACTCGAGCGCGCCGGCCTGATGATGTACGGCCAGATGACCGCCGGGTCGTGGATCTACATCGGATCGCAGGGGATCGTGCAGGGCACGTACGAAACCTTCAACGCGGCCGGCGATAAACATTTCGGCGGAGATCTGAGTGGGAAGTTGATCGTCTCCGGAGGCATGGGCGGCATGGGCGGCGCGCAGCCACTGGCCGCCACCATGACGGGCGCGGCGTTCCTCGGCATTGACGTCGATCCCGAGCGCATCAAGAAAAGATTGAAGACAGGCTACTGCGATTTCCTCGTCAACACTTTAGACGAGGCGCTGCGCATTCTGAAGAACGCCGTTCGCAAGAAAGAAAACGTTTCGGTCGGGCTGGTGGGCAACTGCGCGGATGTGATTCCGGAACTCGCGGAGCGCGGGGTGGTGCCGGACATTCTTACCGATCAGACTTCAGCGCATGATCCGCTCAACGGATACGTACCGAATGGTATGACATTCGAACAAGCGTTGGCGCTACGGGCCAGCGATCCAAAGACATATCAGGAGCGGTCGCTCGATGCGATGGCCCGCCACGTCGAAGGCATGCTGCGTTTACAAAAGATGGGCGCAGTCACGTTCGACTACGGAAACAACATTCGCACATTCGCCCATCAGCGCGGCGTAACGAACGCATATGACTTCCCCGGATTTGTGCCGGAGTATATTCGTCCTCTGTTTTGCGAAGGCCGCGGCCCATTTCGCTGGGCGGCACTTTCCGGTGAACCATCGGACATTGCCGTCACCGACGACCTGGTGTTGGAATTGTTCCCCGACAATCGCAGCCTACGCCGCTGGATCGATCTCGCGCGCAAGCGAATCAAGTTCCAAGGACTGCCCGCTCGCATCTGCTGGCTCGGATACGGCGAGCGCGCGCAGTTTGGTTTGGCCATCAACGATCTGGTGAAGAAGGGTAAGATCAAAGCGCCAGTCGTGATCGGGCGCGATCATCTCGATTGCGGGAGTGTAGCCTCTCCGTTCCGCGAAACTGAAAGCATGAAAGACGGCAGCGATGCGGTCGCCGACTGGCCACTGCTGAATGCTTTGGTGAACACGGCTGCAGGTGCGTCCTGGGTTTCGATTCACAACGGCGGCGGCGTCGGTATTGGCTACTCGTTGCACGCTGGACAAGTCACAGTCGCGGACGGCACTGACATGATGGCGAAACGCATCGAGCGTGTGCTGACGACCGATCCAGGCATGGGTGTGATCCGGCATGTGGACGCGGGGTATGACGAGGCTAAAGAGTTTGCCGCGCGGCGTGACGTTAAGATTCCTATGGCGTCGTCATGAGCCCTATGATCCCCAACCTCCTCCGTGACTCTGTGCCTCCGTGGTGGGTGTTCTGTTTGCGGAGAAATAATGCGTAAGATATCGTCGTCGCTGCTGGTCAACATCGGCCAACTACTGACACTACGCTCAGCGAGCAAAGGTCCCAGGCGAGCCACTTCTTTTTCCGACCTTGGCATCATCGAAAATGCAGCCGTTCTGTGCGTCGGCGGCAAAATTGTTTCTGTCGGCTCTACAAAAGATTCCCTCCGCGATCCCTGGCTCAAGAAGAATCGCAAGAAAATTACCGAGATTGATTGTCACGACCGCGTCGTTCTGCCCGGCTTTGTCGATTCGCATACTCACCCGGTGTTTATGGAACCGCGGCTGGTCGATTTCGAGAAACGTATTACTGGCGCAAGCTACGAAGAAATCGCGCAAGCTGGTGGAGGTATTCGATCAAGCATTGACGGCGTACGCAAGGCCAGCAAGGCCGCACTGGCCAAAAAAGTATTGGATGCGCTGCGCGACCTGGCGAAACACGGCACAACAACGGTTGAGGCGAAGTCTGGCTACGGCCTGAGCCTCGAATCGGAACTCAAGTCGCTGCACGCGATTGGCGATGCCGCGAAGCAGTGGCCGGGGACCGTGGTTCCCACTTTCCTGGGCGCGCACGTGGTACCTCCGGAGTATCGCGGACGCTCACCAATTTACGTTGAGAACGTCTGTAAAGAAATGATGCCGGCGGTCGCGAAGGCCAAGCTGGCGAATTTTGTCGATGTGTTCTGTGACCGAGGGGCATTTAGCGCGGACGAAACCGAACAGATATTCCAAGCCGCAAGCGAGCATGGGTTGAACGTTCGGGCCCACATGGGACAGCTGACCGAGACACGCATTGGGCCGTTTTTGAAATTCAGGCCAGCTTCCCTCGATCACATGGACTACGTAAACGACGCGGATCTGCCAGCCCTTGCAGCCAGCGACACGGTTGCGACTCTGGTACCTGGCGCGAACTATTTTCTGGGCATCAGCCGGTATCCCGACGCACGCAAGCTGATTGATTCCGGCGTAGCGGTGGCGCTGGCAACCGATTACAACCCGGGAACCTCGCCGACCGTGAGTATGTCGATGGCAATGTCGCTGGCCTGCACGCATATGAAGATGTCGCCCGCGGAGGCGATTGCGGCGGCGACCATCAACGGAGCGTTTGCGCTTGGCCTCGCCGATCGCAAGGGCAGCCTGGAACCGGGCAAGGACGCGGACATGGCCATTTTCGATGTGCGTAACTATCAAGAAATACCGTATTGGTTTGGCGTAAACCGATGCGTGCAAACGATGATCGGTGGGGTGGCCAGCACGTAGGCTCCGGTCTTGGAACCGAGCCGCACTTCCCGTCGTACTACATTGAGACAAACTACTTTGCCTCGAACTTCAGCAGGAGAATCGCGTCTAATGAAACGGTTTGCATTGTTGTGTGTTGTTCTACTTTCTTTTTTTAGTTTCGCGCAGCGCTTGCCGGAACTGGCTCGTCCCGTGAACTACCAATTAACATTCGCGCCGGACTTCGAGAAAAATATTTTCACCGGCCAGGAAACAATTTCAATTCAGATCCTGAAGCCGACGTCGGAAATTGTTCTCAACGCAGCCGAACTGGATTTCCTGAGCGCTTCGATCACCAGCGCGGGCGCCACCCAGCAAGCGAAAGTCTCGTTCGACAAGGTGAAGCAGATGGCCACGCTCGCGGTCGCGCAGACCGTCGCAGCCGGCCCAGCAACAGTCCAGATTCACTTCAACGGCCTGCTCAACGACGAGTTGCGCGGATTCTATCTCGGCAAAGACGAAAAGGGACGCAAGTATGCGGTGACCCAATTCGAATCCACCGACGCGCGACGCGCCTTCCCTTCCTTCGATGAGCCCGCCTGCAAAGCGACGTTCGATATCTCGGTGATTGCCGATCAGAAGCATGTTGCCCTTTCCAACGCAAAGATCCTCAGCGACCAGCCCGGCCCCACGCAGGGCAAGCACACCGTGAAGTTTGCTACTTCAGCCAAAATGTCGTCGTATCTGGTGGCGATTGCGGTCGGCGAATTCGAGGCCGTGGAAGGCGAGGTGGACGGCATTCCGATTCGCGTGTGGGGCACACCCGGCAAAAAGCAGCTCGCCGGTTTCGCACTCGAGGGTGCGAAGTCCTTCATGCATTTCTACGACCAGTATTTTGGCATCAAGTATCCGTTTGAGAAGCTGGACTTAATCGGCCTGCCCGACTTCGAAGCCGGCGCGATGGAAAATACCGGACTGATCACTTTTCGCGAAGCCCTTCTGCTCATCGACGATAAGCATGCGTCCATCCCGCTCAAGCGAGATGTGGCCGACATCCTCTCCCACGAGATGGCCCACATGTGGTTCGGCGACCTGGTCACCATGCAATGGTGGGACGACATCTGGCTCAACGAAGGTTTTGCCACCTGGATGTCGCCGAAACCGGTGGCGGCCTGGAAGCCGGAGTGGCATGTAGAACTGGAAAGCGTGCGCGACACCATCCGCTCGCAGGGTGTGGACTCCCTGCAGCACACGCGTCCCATCGAGCAGGCGGCGGAGACTCCCGCGCAGATTCAGGAACTATTCGACGGCATCGCCTACGGCAAGACAGCGGCGGTGTTGCGCATGCTGGAAGCCTATATCGGGCCGGAGAGCTTCCGCGCGGGCGTCAACCAATACTTGAAACAACACCTGTATGGCAATGCTACGGCAACAGATTTCTGGACCACTCTATCGAAGGCATCGGGCAAACCCGTGGACCGCGTAATGCCCACTTTCGTGCAGCAGGCAGGTTTGCCGTTTGTGGCGGTGCACGCGGAATGCAACGCCGGTTCGACTCATGTGACGCTTCGTCAACAACGCTATTTTTTCAACCGCGAACTATTCAACCGCGACCAATCCAACGAATTGTGGCAGGTGCCCATTTGCCTGAAAGAAGGCGGCGCATCCAGCGCGGGCAAAACATGCCATCTGCTGACAGAAAAACAAGCGTCCTTTGACCTTTCCGGCTGTGGCAACTGGACGCTGGCCAACGCCGGCGCCGAGGGCTTCTATCGCTCGGGATATGACGCCTCGAA
>JAYTFO010000430.1:0-6946 GCA_043734305.1 Acidobacteriota bacterium
GGAAGATTCCCGCGGACGCCGCTATGCCGAAGCTCCTCATCCTTACCGTAACGACTTTCAGCGCGACCGCGACCGCGTCGTCCATGCTCGCGCCTTCCGACGTCTGGAAGCGAAGACGCAAGTTTTCACGCGCCGCTATTCGGACCACTTCCGCAATCGCCTGACGCATACCATCGAGGTCACGCAAATTTCGCGGACCATCGCCGCCCAACTCGGACTCAACAGCGACCTGGTCGAAGCCCTCGCGCTGGTCCACGACATCGGCCATCCACCCTTCGGCCACGCCGGTGAAAAAGCTCTCGACACGGCCATGCGCCAGCAAGGTTTTTCTTTCGATCACAACCTGCATGCGCTGCGGATCGTCGAGGACTTCGAACTTCGCTACGCCGCCTTTCGCGGACTGAATCTGACATTCGAAGTTCGCGAAGGCATCATCAAGCACTCGCACGACTACGCGCCCGACGTTCATTCCGAACTCGCCGAGTATCTGCTCGACTTGCGCCCTCCGCTCGAAGCGCAATTGATCGACCTCACCGACGAAATCGGCTACAACACCGCCGACCTCGACGACGGCTACGAAGCGCACCTGCTTACCGTCGAGCAAATTTCAAGCAACGTAAATATTTTTGACGAGAGTTATCGCGAGGCACATGCGTTGTATCCCAATGCGGCCGAGAAGCTGCTGTTCAACGAAGCGCTGAAGCGAGTCTTCAACCGGCTGGTCAGCGACCTGATCTCACATACCCGGCAGCGCCTGGAGGAGGCCGGCGTGCGATCCGTGGACGCAATCCGCCAACATCCCGAACGCCTTGCCGCATTCAGCCCGCCGGTCGCGCAGCAGCGCGGCCAGCTCAAACACTTCCTCTACGAAAATCTTTATTTCAGCCCCGCGCTCGAAGGAGAAAAAGAAGACGCCGAACGGATCATCGGAGAACTCTTTGCCCACTGGATGGAAGAGCCCGACGACCTTCCGCGAAACTACCGCGAGAAATCGACGCATGAACCTTTGCCGCGCGTGATCTGCGATTACATCGCGGGTATGACCGACCCGTTCATTTATCAGCAGTACGAAAAGTATTGCCGGGAGTAAGCGTAGCGCCGGCATCTTGCCGGCTGTCGTGGCGGCGTCCCGCCGTCACAGGCGAGAGAGAGAGCGGTCCTGAAGCCAAAGGTACCGTCCCTTGCGGAGATCGTCCTCCCAGAGAATGCGAGCCGTTTTTCAGCTGCAGGCAGCGACGGCAGGATGCCGTCGCGACAGCCGGCGGGACGCCGGCGCTACACGTGCGACTCATTTTCCGTAGGTGACTCTGTACACCACGCCAGCCATGTCGTCGCTGACGTACATCGCCCCGTCCGCGCCGAACACAATACCCGCCGGACGCCCCCACCGCTTCCCGGCAGCATCCTGCCATCCGGTGATGAAGTCTTCGGCCCCTCCGACTGGCTGCCCTCTGTCGTCGAGCTTCACGCGCACGATTTTGGCACCCGTAGGAACTGTGCGATTCCACGATCCATGCAGCGCCACAAAAATATTGTTGCGGTATTCGGAAGGGAACACCGTTCCATCGTTGAACGCCAGTCCCAGAGGCGCCGAGTGCGCCTGGATTTGCACCTTGGGCGGAATCATATTCTTGCAGCGATCGTCGCCCGGTTTGGTGAAGTTCGAATCCGGTACGCGATCGCCGTAACAATAGGGCCAGCCAAAATCGCCACCGGCCTGGCCGAGGTCGTTGATCACGTCCGGGGGCAGGTCATTTCCCAGATTGTCGCGGGCATTGACCGTGACCCATATCGTGTCGGTCTTGGGATTCACTGCCATGCCAACAGCGTTGCGTAAACCCTTGGCGAAAATCTTCATGCCGCTGCCGTCCGGATTGAACTCCATTACAGTCGCACGCCGCGGATCTTTCTCCACGCATGCGTTGCAACTCGATCCCGCCGAAACGTACATCTTGCCGTTATGAAACAGCAGCGTGCGCGTGGAGTGCCCGCCGCGTCCGGGCAGGTCGGTCAGCAATTTCGGATTCGTCGCGCGGAGGTTCGTCTCATCCCAATCGTAGCTGCGGACTTTGTCTCTCTCCGCAACATAGAGTTTGCCTTGATAGAAGGCGAGCCCGTGCGGCTCGGTGAGTTTTTCCACGACGACCGCGGAGCGTTCGGCCTTGCCCGTATGTTTGGGATCGGGCAGCGCGACCACGCGGCCTTCATCACCCTCGCTGACGAGCAGCACGCCGCCGGGGCTAAAGACCATCATGCGAGCGGAGTCGGCCTGCCCGAATACGGCAATGTGAAATCCGTCGGGCAGTTTCAGCCGGCTCAGATCGGAGTCGGCCTTTTGAGCATGCGTGCATGCCGTCAGCAGCAGAGCGAGGAATATGGGAACAAGTCGATTCATGGATAGCAAGGATAATACCTGCTCGCGCCAGGATGCTCCCAGGAGCAATGTCTTTAGCAGTTTTTATACCGGATGTCCCCAAATTTACCGCCACGCCGCACCGCCGCCAGCGCCCGGCGTAGTAGCAAGATACAATACCTTTGAAAACAAAGCGTTTGCGGCCGCGCCACAAACCTCGGCATTTGGCACGCAACCTGTACTTAACCAAGTGGCCGACAGGCCCGCTTTCTGAGGCATCCCAGGCGTCACCGATGCCTTCTGAGTTCTGGTAGGTACCGTAAACGGTAGGTGGAAGCGAAATTCGCAATCAAAAGCGCCGCAAGGCGCGCGGAGTGGAAACCCACTCCCAACTTGGAGGAATTTCAAAATGAAGAATCGCATCGTTATCGCACTATTGCTGGCGGGAGCCCTAGTTCTCCCCGCATTCGCGCAGAGCACCAGTCAACCCGCGACCCAAAGCGCTCCGTCCGATCCGGCCGCTGCCAAGGTTGACAACGCCACCGGCAAGACTCCGTTGCAGCCGGACACCCACGAAGGTTTCTGGGGCAAGATGAATCCCTTTGCCCGTAAGAAATATGTGCAGCGACAGACCGCGCCCATCCGCGACCGCATCAACGAACTGGACGAGCTCACGGCTGCTAACAGCAAGATGATCAAAGACGTCGACACCCGCGCCCAGCAGGGCATTCAGCTCGCATCGGCCAAGGCGAATGAAGCCGATCAGCATGCCATCGACGCCGGCAACAAAGCGACCGCCGCGCAGCAGACCGCGCAGTCCGCTCACACCCGTCTGAACACGGTCGAGCAGGTGGTCACCAACATCGATCAGTACCAGGCGTCAACGCAGACGGAAATTCGTTTCAAGACCGGACAAACCGTCCTCAGCCAGAACGCGAAGGAAGCACTCGACCAGATGGCCGTTCCTCTGAAGACGCAGCGCGGCTACATCGTCGAAGTGCAGGGCTTCTCCTCCGGTCATGGACAGACAGCGATCGAAAACTCGCAGAAGATGGCCGAGTCGGTGGTTCGCTACCTGGTTCTTAACCACGAGATTCCGGTCTATCGGATTTACCTCGTTGGCATGGGCAACGCTCCGGCGCAAGCCACTGCCGGCGATGCCAAGCCGAAGCGGGTCTCCGGCGGGCGTGTCGAAATCAGCCTGCTGAAGAACAATCTGGAGCAACTGGCTTCGTCGGGAACCGCCCCCGCAACCAGCACCGACCAACAGCAACCAGCAAAATAAAAGCACCCTCCCCCAATAACGAAAGAGCCTCCCGCGCAATCGGGAGGCTTTTTCGTGATCGCTGCATTTCGGAGTTGTCGCGCGCGAAATAATCGGGCAAAGCTTTTCTCTGCGCACTCGGCGTTTTTCTTTGCGACCTCTGCGGTTAAAGGCTTTTGATTTCTGCGATCGTGGAAGAGTCCTGCGGAATGCTATTCTTCCCGAACCATGGAATCGATTTACTTCACGCGCACAACGTCGCCCGCGGGACCATTACTGCTCGCCCTATCCCCTCGCGGCCTGATGAAGCTGGAGTTCGACCGCGACCGCGGACAGTCCGCCGAAGGCGACAACCAAGCCTGGCAGGAATCCCGGGACGCTCTCCAGCCGTGGCTGAGTCAGCTGACCGAATACTTCGACGGCCGTCGCCGCGAGTTTTCGCTTCCACTCGATCTGCGCGGCACCGACTTTCAGCTCCAATGCTGGCGCGCGCTGCTCGATATTCCGTACGGCGAAACACGATCCTACCGCGACATCGCCCAGGCAATCGCGCATCCGCAAGCCTTTCGCGCGGTCGGGATGTCGAACAACCGCAACCCGATTGCCATCGTCGTTCCCTGCCATCGCGTGATCGCCTCCGACGGGTCCCTATGCGGCTACGGCGGCGGGCTCGACATCAAACGCAAATTGCTCGATCTGGAGCAAGCTGGTTTGCAGCCCGCCCTGCCACTGGCCATCGGCGCCTAGCTCCGTGAGAAATATTCTCGAAACCGAGCGCCTCATCCTGCGTGAGTTTGCCGTCGCAGACGCCGCCTCTCTCTCGCTGGTTTTATCCGACCCTGAGGCGATGAAATATTATCCCGCGCCTCTCGATCTCGCCGGCACGCAACAATGGATCGACCGCAACCGGCGCCGTTACACAGACGATGGCGTCGGACTCTGGGCCATGGTTCTGAAAACATCGGGCGCGACAATCGGCGACTGCGGCATCATCCGCCAACTGGTTGACGACGAATATTCGTACGAAATCGGATATCACCTGCGCCGCGATCACTGGGGACAGGGCTTCGCGACGGAAGCGGCAATCGCCTGCCGGACGTGGGGTTTCGCAAACTTGAAAGTCGATCGCCTGATCTCGCTCATCCGTCCGGAGAACATTCCCTCCATACGAGTAGCCGAACGCAACGGGATGACAGTCTGGAAAGAAGTCAACTGGCGAGGGTTGCGTCACTATGTGTATGCAGTGGAGAGAACTGCAAAAAACACTCCCTAGCAAAAGATTGTCATCCTGCGCGAAGCGAAGGATGACAATCGTTAATACAAATCTCTAATAATTAATCCCTCACACCAAATCCTCCACCTTCATCACCCCACCCTTCCACGAATTGTGGAATTGCTTCTCGACGAAGCCCGCGTCGTAATTCCGGCCCTGCGCCTTGAGCGCCTGATGCAGTCCAAACAACGAGCGCGGATTCCTCGGGTTCTTGTCGATATCCTCGCGGAACACCTGCTCCGCCGCTTTACTGTCGCCGCTCAGCAGCAGCACGCCTCCCAGCGATTCGCGCACCGGGAAAAACCAATCAGGCGGCTCACCGTACTTTAGTGTGTCCTGGATGGCCACGGCTTCGCGCAGCAGGCTGACCGCACCCGGGTTGTCTTTTTTCGCCAGCGCAATCTGCGCGCCCAGTACGTTCTCGGCGATCTTCAAAATGTCTTTCGCCTTGTTGTTGATCGGCATGGCGAAGATCACATCTTCCGGAGTTGCTTTCTCGGCCTCCGCCACAATTTTGTATTCCGCCTCCGCCTCGCTCATTCTGCCTTTGCCCGCATACGCCATGCCGCGCCCAAAATGCCAGAACACGGTCGCCGTCTTCATCGCAGGGTCGGGAGCTTTCGATTGCAGAATCGCGCCCCACTTGTGAAAGCGCACATTCACGGCCATGGGGATGGTCATGAATCCTTCCAGCGGCGGCATATCTTTTACCGCCGGTCCAACATGAGCCGCGAGCATGTCCGCTGCCTTGATCGCTTCGGCGTAGTCGCCATTCATCGCCGAGCACATCGCGATGAAATCCAGGTTGTGGCTGTAGTACATCATGGAGTAAATGCCCTGCACGCCACTGCTCTTCATGTAGGCGCGATCCACGTTGGCCGCGGTTTGATTGGCTTTCACGGCCGCCGCGTAATCTCCCGTGCGGATATAAACATGGGCCGGCATGTGCACGATGTGTCCCGCGGCAGGCGCCATCGCCGCCAGCCGGTTTGCCCCGGCTAACGCGCGCTCCGGCGAATTCGACGCTTCCACCGCATGAATGTAGTAGTGGATCGCACCCAGATGATTCGGATCGCGCTTCATCACCGACTCCAGGGTCGCGACAATTTCTTCGGTTCCTTCTTCGGGCGTGCCGTCGTGGTGCCACAGCCCCCACGGATGCAGATTCATTCCCGCTTCTGCGAAGAGTGTGGCAGCATCCAGATCGTCGGGATAACTCTTCACCACTTCGCGCATGGCGTCGCGATACCGCTCGGCGGCCTTGCGTAGATCGGACTTGGGATCGGCCGGAAAACGCTGCGCCAGCGCCGCAATGTAGCCCTGCTCGCTAGGCGAAGCCTTGCCGCTCAGATCCACGGCTTTTTGAATGGCCTCGTGCGCATGCTTGAAGCGGTCTTCACTCGCCGGATCGTTGTAGTTCGGCCCCACCGCCTCGGCGATTCCCCAATAGGCCATCGCAAGTTTGGGATCAAGTTCAGAGGCTTTCTGAAACGACCGCGCCGCCTCGTCATGATTGAACGCGTAGATGAAACGCAGTCCCTGATCGAAAAAGTTCTGCGCTGCCGGATTCTTGGTCGAAACCGGATGATGGAGATCGCCAAGCCCCGTCACCAGCGTGACCGGCTTCGACGCTCCCATGGAATGATTCTGTGCCGCTACCGAAGCGACGCAAAACAACACCGCACAAAGAATTGGTATCTTCATTTAGCCCTCCCACGAATTACCACAGCGCCCCGGAATGTCCCGGAAACTCAAACTGGCGGCATTATTATGGCAGACCGACCGCTCGCGTCAGCACTTTAATTCGACACGTATGGTATGCGACGGTGCGTTCCCCACAATCTTGACTTCGTGCACACTCGCATTGTTCCAGACGGCTGTTCCGACGGCGCGATGCATGCGAGTCCATTGGCCATCAGGATATGTCCTGACTTCGGCGTCAAAATCGGCCAGGCACACCATGACGTTGTGCGGATGCCTGTGTTTCGGCTCCATACCTCCTGCCGGCACTCTGCCCTCGACCACGCGTACGAACGAATTTTCGAAAAGGACTTTG
>JAYTFO010000431.1:0-4216 GCA_043734305.1 Acidobacteriota bacterium
AATCCGCAGGCCGTGGCTCGGCTCCGTGCCAGAAAAAAGGATGCGCTTGCCGTCTGGAAACCAGGAAGCGGCGCTGTGGACGATGTCATGTCCCTGCAAACTTTTGGGTTCGCCGCAGTACAATTGATTGATGCCCTGCAGTTATTTCATCGACAAGGAAAGGCGAATTGTTTTCAGTGCCGGATGGGATCGTCTGACCTTTGCAGAGGCAAAGGCCCACGGCGAGCAGTTGTTGAGCGATCCCGATTTCAACCCGGATTTCAATCAACTCATAGACGCAAGTGCGGTAACGGCGATGGACATATCGATTGACGAGGCCAAGATGTTGGCCCGCCGCGCCATCGTGTCCCCGACGTCCCGGCGTGCTTTCGTTGCGACGGACCCGTCCATCTTCGGTATGGGACGATTAATGGGGGCGTACGATGAAATCGAGAGGGCGCGTGATAAAGCCGGCGTGTTCTACGACCGCGACGCTGCCTTGCAATGGCTTGGTTCGGGCATCCTTCCGTGATCGAGAATCTGGAGAGGCGCGACCGGCTAGTGGAAGATCAGCGAATGAAAATCAGGCGATGAAGAAGTTCCCACCTAAAGGCGGTTCCCGCGGAGCAAAGCAGGGCCGGCGACATCCGCGTCGCTTGCGGGAGCTGGCGATCGTTTACGAAGACGATGCGGTCCTGGCGGTCAACAAACCTGCGGGACTTCTGGCTGTGCCGGTGGAAGGCTCCGATACGCCGTCCGCACAGTCGATTCTTGCCGCGGAACTGAAACCGAAGAGACAACGAGCCCTGGTCGTCCATCGCATCGATCGATTTACGTCCGGCCTTCTGCTCTTTGCAAAAAGCGACCCTGATCGGCACGTGCTGATTCGCCAATTTCTCAAACACACGCCGGTGCGGCAGTATCTGGCGGTGGTTCACGGTCATCTCCGTGCCAAGGAAGGGACGCTGGTTCACTACTTTCGGCGCGAAGGGATGTTTCAGGAGTTGACCACGGCGAGCGACCCGAAAGGGGCTCGCGCGGAAATGCGGTATTCCGTGGAACGCTCGCTTCGGGGAGCTTCGCTCGTCCGAGCGACGCTGGTGACGGGATTGCAGAATCAGATCCGGGTGCAATTGCTGGCGATCGGCCACCCGGTCATCGGCGACAGAAAGTACTGCCCATCGGAAGCGTCGGAGAATCGGATTGACCGCGTCGCGTTGCATGCGGCGCATCTCGAGTTCATTCATCCGCGATCGGGAGAGAACGTCTCGGTGGAGTGTGAAATGCCTCCGGACTTTCAGGCGTTGTTGCGGGCATTGTCGCCGCCGACAGGACCGCGCCGGTGAGTGGTTCACGATGCAGTTGTTAGTAGGGGGGTAGTACTACTTCACCATGGCGAGAATGCGAACGGAGGCGTCGGCGGAGTTCTTGTTTGTCGCGGGGGCAACGATCACCAGCGAGCCGGTTTCGGATAGAGCTGAGAAGTGAGTGGCGGCGTCGACGACGTAGGCTCCATGGAGAGCGAGTTGGCGCGAGAGGGTGCGGTCGGACGTAAGATCGGTCGACGATTCGACGGCGAAACCTAAAACGTCACGCGCGTCCATCAGGAACTGAGCGGCTTCAGCGGTGATGGGCAGCGGGGCTGCGGCGTCCGGGTTGGGAGTGCCTACGCGGCGGATCGCGACTACGGACCCTTGTGCCACTACGCCGTGGCGGGATTCCCAGGCGGCAATTTCGTCCAGCGTGATTTGGAACGCATGATCGGGAGACGACTTCAGATCGATGACGACTAGCGGTGCGACCAGGCGCTCGGGGGGAATCTGAGCGGCGGACCAGGTTCCGGGGATGAGTTCCGCGGGCGCAATGATTCTGGTTGCGGAGCGCTGGATGGAATTGCGATCCAAAGTCGGCGTTCCGGTTAGATCGATCACATGCGAATAGCGATTGCCTTGCGCTGGGTTGGGGCGGCGGTCGGCGAACAGGATAATGGCGAGAACGAGCGCGTACGCGATGATGAAGGAACGAATCCGCATAGTGGTGAGATGTCGGTCTCGAAGAAGCGGGTTTAAAAAGCGAATCCCAACTGCCGCGGCCGGTGGATCAAATATGTAAGACGTTCAACCAGGCTTAATTGTTGCCTGTGGGCGTCAGAGTTGCAAACTACCTTGGGACATGGCCCCGGGGCGGGAAGGGATGGGTCGTCCGGCGGAGTTCTGTGTCGCTGCGGGACCGTCCCTTGCGGGACTCGCATTCTGCCGTCGCTCCACCCACCCAGCACTCACGAGAGTGTGTAAGAACGCGTCTTTCGCCCCGTTGGGGCTTCGTCGTTTCCCACTTCACCCAGGGCTTACGCCGTGGGCTGTATTCTTGCGCCGCTTCGCGGCTGGGGCGCGGTGGTTCGACTTTTTCGTCGGCTTACGATTCAACGTGGAAGTCCAGTGGTTGCAGCCTAAACTTTCGTTACAGACGCAATATTTTCGGGAGGGTAAGGAAGCGGGGTACAATGGCCGTAACCCCACGGGAATAATCGGTTTGGCTTGCGCGGGCAGGGCTGCGTGCGCCTGGGGCCTGAGGAATTAGGATTCATGTTCGGCCGCGACGAAAAAGTATCCTCCACTCGGCTCACCGCTGTGCAGTACATCATTCTGGCAATTTTCCTGGTGCTCGCTTACGGACTGTGGCGCTTGCAGGTGATGCAGAGCGATAAGTACGCGCAGCTGGCAGAGATGAATCGCGTCCGCAATGTTCCCATCCTCGCGCCGCGCGGCAAGATTCTGGATCGTGAAGGGCGCGTCATTGTCGATAACTATCCATCGTTTTCCGCGCTGCTGTTACGCGACTCCTCGCGCGATTTGAACGCCGATGCGGACCTGATTGCGCAAGGTCTGCACATGAATGCGGAAGAAGTGCGGCAACGTGTGCGGCACTTTACTTCGATGCCGCGCTATCAGCCGATTTTCTTGAAAGAAGACATCACTCCGGATGAGCTGGCGTTCATCGAATCGCACAAGAATGAATTGCCGGAGTTGGACACGATCATGGCGCACCGGCGCTTGTATCCGCGCAACGGATTCATGGCGCACCTGATCGGCTACGTGGGCGAAGTCACCGAAGACATGCTCAATCAGCCGCAGTTTGAGCTGTACAGTCCGGGAGACGTGGTGGGCGTGAGCGGGGTGGAGAAGCAGTACAACAATCTGTTGATGGGAAAGAATGGATCGCGGCGCGCGATTGTCGACAGCCACGGCCGCGAAGTGGGGAGGCTGGATGAGACTCCGGCGGAACCGGGTAAACAGCTGAAGCTGTCGGTGGATCTGGATTTGCAGATTGCGGCCGAGCAGGTGATGGAAGGGAAGAATGGCGCGATTATCGCCATGGATCCGCATACCGGAGAAATTCTTGCGATGGTGAGCCGTCCGACATTCGATCCGAATGATTTTGCGGTGAAGATTTCGAAGGACGAGTGGTCGAAGCTGATTAACGATCCGGACAAGCCGCTGTTGAACAAAGCGATTCAGGCACAACTGGCGCCGGGCTCGACATTCAAGGTGATCATGTCGGTGGCGGGATGGCAGGAAGGGATTGCGCAGACGCTGCATGTGAACTGCAACGGCGGCGCCACATTTTATGGGCGGCGCTTTGGTTGCTGGCAGAAGGGCGGCCACGGCGGAGTCGATCTTGACAAAGCGATATCCCAATCCTGCGACGTCTTTTTCTACACGCTGGCGGAAAAACTTGGCATCGACCGGATTGCAAAGTACTCGACGGCGCTTGGACTGGGTCAGAAGACCGGAGTCGATCTGCCCAACGAAGTCAGTGGGGTGATGCCGTCGGAAGAGTGGAAGATACGGAACTACAAGCAGAAGTGGTTTGCGGGGGAAACGATTTCGGTGGGCATCGGCCAGGGTGCGGTTACGACTACGCCGCTGCAGTTGCTCCGGGCGGTGGCAGCGGTATCGATGGATGGCCGCATGGTGGTGCCGCACGTGATCAATCCGACGGGGCTGCCGCCGGGTTATGTGGAGACGAAAAACTACACGGAAGTGAAGAACATTCCGATTGACTCGACGGGATTTAACGCTATCACGGAAGCGTTGGTGAAAGTGCTGCTGCCGGGCGGGACGGCTCCGTCGGCGCACATTCCGGGAATCGATATTGCGGGCAAGACGGGATCGGCGCAGATCGTTTCGCTGGCATTGCGCGCGAAGCATCAGAACGATGAAGACTTCGCGCAGAA
>JAYTFO010000432.1:0-2339 GCA_043734305.1 Acidobacteriota bacterium
GCTATGTCGTTCGTCGTTGGGCAAGTCCTTAGAACGACCATCGACCATCGACGATCTTCCCTCACGGGCTCGGAATCACGACCTGTACTTCATTGGAGCGCCCGCTCTCCTGATTGTTGGCATTGACGGCAGTGGCCACATAAAAGTAGGTTGCGCCGCCTTTCACCATGCTGTCGGTGTAGTTGGTGGAAGCGTCCAAGACTCCGTTGATTTGCGCATAGGGGCCGCCCTTCGTGCCGCCGCGATACACGTTGTAACCAATCACCGGATCCCTGCTCGGATCCCAGGTCAGATCTGCGCTATGCGATCCCGCTGCCACGCCGACGCCGGTCAGCGGCACCGTGCCGGGCGAGTTATCGGCATTGCTCGACAAAGTCAATGTGCCCGACGCCGTACCCGGTGCGTTCGGAGTGAACTGGACCGTCACCTGGACGTTCTGTCCAACCGCAACGGTCAGCGGCAACGCGAGACCGGGAAGCGTGAACTCCGAACTGTTGGACTGAATCGCCGAGACCGTTACCGGCGCTCCCGTGGCAGAGAGAGTGATCGCCAGAGAGGAACTGGATCCCACCGTAACACTTCCAAAATCGAGGCTGGAGGGGTTCACGCCCAAGTGCGGCTGGACACCGGCAACTCCCACTCCGGACACGTTGACTACGAATTGCGGATTCTTGCCGGTGTTGGTGAGCGTGATCGTACCGGTGTTTACACCGGCCACTGTGGGGGTGAAAATGATCGGCATCTTGATACTCTTTCCGGCCCCGATGTCCACGGGAAGCGGAAAATTGCCGAAGGTAAAAGCTGCGCCAACCACTGACTTGGCGCGAATCCGCAGCGATTTTGTGCCCACGTTTGTCAACTGGATGAGACGTTGAACTTGGGAACCGATCTGCACTCGTCCGAAGTGGTTGTTGCAGGGCTGGCAGTCTAGTTGCTGCGCCCCGGCATAGGTAACCGCCCAAGCCGACAGAAATAGAACAAGCGCCATTCGGGGGAAGAATTTCATGGCTGTTTTCATCTTCTGGAATGTGTCGCAGGAAGGCAAAATGAGAAGGGCAGTTTGCAATCCAACTGGACAGGGGCTGTCCGGGCATGGATTCGCGGCGTGTGCTATGCTGCGCCTGATTTTCAATTTCACTTTCAATCCCACGACCTGTGCTAAGCGAACTCCGACTCGAGAACTACGCGGTCATCGATAACGCGGTGGTCGAGTTCGCCGCTGGCTTAAACCTGCTGACGGGCGAAACCGGGGCGGGGAAGTCCATCCTGATCGACGCGCTGGGACTGCTGCTGGGTGACAAAGCATCTTCCGAAGTGATCCGCACCGGGGCAGAGCGAGCGGTGGTGTCGGCCGTGTTTGAGAGCGAAGGCGCGGCGCTGGCCGCGATCGAAGAAATTCTCGAAAGCAACGGCCTGGACGCCGAAGACGCCTCGCTGATCGTGCGTCGCGAGATTGCCTCCGGAGGCAAAGGCCGTGTCTTCATCAACAATCAGCCGGCAACCGTTGCTGTCCTGAAGCAGATCGCGCCGCACCTGGCGGTCGTCCACGCGCAGAACGAATCGATCACACACTTCGATGCGGCCGCGCGGCAGGCGTTGCTGGACGCCTACGCCGGGACTGAACTTCACTCCGTGGCGAATGCGTTTGCGAACTGGAAGCAGATTCGCGCCCGCATCGCGGAGTTAGAGCGCGACGAGCAGGATCGCATGCGTTTGCTCGATCTGTGGTCTTTCCAAAGCCGCGAGATCGACGAGGCCCGCCTGCAACCGGGAGAAGACGACCGCCTGGAGACCGAGAAGCGCGTCTTAGCGAATGCCGAGAAAATCTACGGTGCGGCCATCAATGCCTTCGACCTGCTGTATGAAGGCAGCGCTTCAACTTCGTCGAGTTTGCGCGCTGCCCAGAAACACGTCGAAGAACTGGCGCGCTATGAGCCGAAGTTTCAGGAAGCGATGGGGGCGCTGGAATCGGCCCGCATCGCCGTGGAAGATGTGGGCGCGACCCTGCGCGACTATGCCGGCGGGATCCAGGCTTCGCCCGAGCGCTTGGCGGAACTCGAAGACCGGCTGGCGCAAATCGACCGTCTGAAGCGGAAGTACGGGCCGACTCTCGCCGAGACCATCGCATTCGGCGAAGATGTAAGGCGCAAGCTGGACGAAATGGAAAACAAAGACGAAGTGTTGCGCGAGCTTCGCGCCAAGCTAGCCGTAGCCGCTGAAGAGTACAGAAAATCCGCCCGCAGCATATCGCGCAAGCGGTCCGAGGCAGGACGCAAGTTGGAAAAGCTTGTCGAGGCCGAGATCAACGACCTGGCGATGCGCGCCAGTTTTCGGATCGC
>JAYTFO010000433.1:0-11945 GCA_043734305.1 Acidobacteriota bacterium
GCCCTCGGCGCTTTCCCTGGAATCTTTCTGAAAGTGGATGGAGTCCCGGGCACGCGCACTTCCGACGCCTTCTCTAAAATAACCGGGCATTTCCTGAAGGGCGACCCACGAGCGTAGGCCGTCTAAGCCATGTCATCGTGTGAGCCGCGCGGCAACTTCGCGCGCGCCTGCCGCCACCGACTAGCCACTACCTGTCGCTCTCTGTCAAACTAATCACCAGCCACTATTCACTAACCACTGAACTCCATGGGCAAGATTCACGTCCTCTCCGAGCGCGTCGCGAACCAGATTGCAGCTGGCGAAGTGGTGGAGCGTCCGGCTTCGGTGGTGAAAGAACTGCTGGAGAATGCGCTGGACGCTGGGTCGACGCGCATCCGCATCAACGTCGAAGCGGGCGGCAAGAAGGTTATTCAGATCATTGACAACGGATGTGGCATGGTGCGTGACGATGCCATGCTGGCGTTCGAGCGGCACGCGACTTCAAAAATCAAAGAGACCGACGACCTGCTCAGCATTGCGACCCTCGGATTTCGCGGCGAGGCGCTGCCTTCAATCGCGTCGGTCGCGCGTCTGCACCTTGAGACTCGCGCCGCAGAAGAAGCTGCGGGCACGGTGATTGAGATCAATGGCGGAAAAATAATCCGTGTGGAAGAAGCGGGGCTGCCGCTGGGAACTTCGATTACGGTGCGCGATCTTTTTTTCAATACGCCGGCGCGCAAGAAATTTCTGAAGGCGGAATCGACGGAGTTGTCGCACATCGCGTCGCTGGTGACGCACTATGCGCTGGCGCATCCGGAGAAACATTTTGAATTGCATTCGGCGACCAATGCGCTGCTGGTTGCGCCGCCGGTGGCGGGGCATCGCGAGCGGGTGTATCAGGTTTTTGGTCAGGAAGTTCTCGATCAGCTGATTCCGCTGGCGGCGGTGCAACCGCTGGAGCGCGTTGGACTGCCACAGCCTCCTCCGTGGCGGCGCGAGGGTAGCGCAGGCGCCCTCGCTCGCGAAACGGCTGAAGGTAAAGAGGCGGCTGCCAACTTTGGTGAAGTCCGCTTGCACGGCTTTGTCTCGAAGCCGGAGATTCAGAAGCTCAACCGCAACTCGATTTTTATATTTGTGAATGGACGCCTGATTCGCGATCGCTTGATCCAACATGCTTTGACCGATGCTTACCGCAACATCCTGCCGCCAACGGTTTTTCCAGTGGTGCTGCTGTTTCTGGAAATGCCGACAGCTGAGGTCGACGTCAACGTTCATCCTTCGAAGACGGAAGTTCGGTTTCGGCAGAACAGTGTGATTCACGACTTCGTGCGGGACTCAGCGCGCGCGGCTTTGATGAAAGCGCGGCCGGTGCCGCAGTTTCTCGCGGAGATCCATGCGCAGCCCAGTGCCAGTTCGTCGCTCACTCCGGGAGCACGCGGTGGGGACGGTGGCCAGACCCCTCCGTGGCGCGATCTTGCGCAGCCGGACGGGAGTGGTTTCGCATTGCAGGCGCCGGACGTACTGCCGACTACCGCGCGTCTGGAGTTTGAAGGAGGGATTGCGGTGGAGGCGAACACGGCGGTGGCGCTCGGCCGCGGGCCGGAGGTTACGATCGCCGGCAATGTTCCTGACCACGGATGCGCTCCTCCGATTGAGCAGGAGGCGCACACGCCGCCGACGCTGGAGTCGCTGCGAACCCTCAAGCCGCTCGGCCAGATTCGCAATTCGTTTATTCTCGCCGTCAACGAAGACGGATTGTGGATCATCGACCAGCACGTGGCGCATGAGCGGGTACTGTTTGAAAAAATTCTGCGGCAACGGGCCGCTCAGCGAGTCGAGAGTCAGCGTCTGCTCATGCCGCTGGTGATCGAACTGACACCGGCACAGCAAGCGATCTTCGGCGAGATCGCGGACGAGCTTGCACACAACGGATTCGAAGCCGAGCCCTTCGGAGCGCGCAGCGTCGCCGTAAAGATCGCGCCCGCCGGAGTTGACGCTTCGCAAATCGAGCACATGCTCAACGAAATCTTCGAGCAAATGGCACGCGAAGATCAGGCGATCAATCTCGAAGCCGTCCGCGCTCGCATCGCCGCGTCGATCGCATGCCATGCGGCGATCAAGGTCAACATGCCGCTCGAACAAAACAAGATGGAATGGCTGCTCGCCGAACTCGCCAAGACCGAGCACCCAATGGCATGTCCGCACGGCAGGCCGGTGGTGCTGCGGTATTCGATGGTGGATATTCAGAAGGCGTTCAAGAGGATTTAGCTCTTAGCTGTTAGCTCTTAGCCTTTAGCTTGTTGCAAGAATGGACGATTGAAGAGCTCCAAGCTACAGGCTAAGAGCTAACAGCTTATGTTCTAATCAATCTAATGACTGACGCGGAACTTCACCAGGCACGGGCGGAGAAGTGGCATCTGGATGGGCGGCCGGTGCGGACGCTTGACGAGGCGCGGTCGTTTTTCGAGTCGGCGGGATTTTGTACTATGTATCCGCTGCGGCCGGCGGTGCCGGTGCCAACTTTCGTGGGAGCGTGGGTGGGAGCGGACGATCGTCTGCCCACGTGGCAGCATGTGTTTGAAGATCCGCGGGCGAAAGAAGCAACCGACTTGATGGTGCGGGCGCTGCGCGACAAGGCGGTCTACGAAGCGCCGCTGTTCGACGAGAACAATGCGTTTCTGGTGGCGGCGTCGGTGTTTCCATATTTTTATGCGCTGGTCGGCGAGCGCAATCCCAAGCAGCCTCCCAGGGGAACATCGAGTGGAGGATATTCTCCGCTGGCTTGCGATGCTTTTGAAATGATTCGGAAACGTGGTCCGATTTCGAAGGCAAAGCTCGGCGAGATGCTGGGCGGATCACTCTCGGTCGCCGGACTCGACCGCGCTTTGGGAGAACTCTGGGCTAAGCTGCGGATCACGCGCGTCGACTACACGGCGGAAGAAGGGTCGGTGTGGGACGAACTCTCGCGCTGGGCGCCGGACGTGGTGCAGGAAGGGGTCAGCCTGTCGGTGGCGGAAGCGCTCTCGGCGGTGATCTCTAAATATCTTGGGTGCCTGGTCGCAGGCGACCAGCAGGAAGTCGAAGATTTCTTCTCTAACTTTGTTCCTCGCTCGCGTGTGAAGGAGTCCATCAACGCGCTGCTGTCGGCGCGTGAAGTGAGCTTCATTCACGTGGGTAACCGGTCGCTGTTGCAGGTCACTCCTGCGAAGGCGGCCTATGTTCCGCGGGTACGTCCGCAGCGGGTGGAAAGCTGAAACTCGCTTCTCGCGACTTGTGTAGTTTTCCCCGCCCCGCCCCGTGTAGAATCGCTTTCGCCCGATGACCGACCCAACCCCTCGTAAACTCATCATCGCCATTGACGGCCCGGCTGGAGCGGGCAAGAGTACGATCGCGTCCCGACTCGCCCGGAAACTTGGCTACATCAACCTGGAGAGCGGAGCGATGTACCGGGCGCTCGCGTTGAAGGCAATCAAGTCGGACATTTCTTTTGACGATGAAGCGGCGCTGCTGAAGCTGGCGCATGAGTCGCGAATTGAACTTGATCCCAGTATCGGAGGGAATCACGTACTGCTTGATGGGCGCGATGTTTCGGCGCGCATTCGGGAGCGAGATGTTACGGAAGCGGCATCGCGGGCGTCGGTGCATCCTAAGGTGCGGGAGTGGATGGTCGCACGGCAACGCGAACTGGGGCTTAAGGGCGGCGTGGTCATGGAAGGGCGCGATATCGGGACCAAGGTTTTTCCGGATGCCGATGTAAAGATTTTTCTCGATGCCGACCCGGTGATCCGCGAGCAGCGCCGGCTGGAACAACAGCAGATTAAGGGAGCGGCGGCTACAACCATGGCGACGGAACTACGCGAGCGCGACCTGCGCGATCGGACGCGCGCGGTGTCGCCGCTGGTAGCGGCGGCGGATGCGGTGGTGATCGACTCCACTCATCTGAGCGAAGACGACGTGTTGCACAGGATCGAGGATCTGGTGGGGAAAGCCAGTGGTTAGTGGTTGGCTTCTTGCTAACCACTAATGACTACCCACTGTTCCTTTTTACTTCGGCTCGGGGCTCGAGTTTCCCATATCGACTACTACCTTCCACGAGCCGTCTTTCTGTTTTTTCCAGACTGACATGTACTTGCCGTAATGGGCGACGATTTTGCCGTCTTTGTCTTTCGATTTATAGACAAAATTGCCGTAGGTGTAGCCGAGGTCACCGGAGGTGGCCATGTCGGCTTTGACGGGGGTCCAGGTGAGGGACGTTCCATCGGGCCAGGCGGGCTCTTTGGCGATTTCGTCGTAGGAGGCGATGCCGCCGCCGTCCTGGACTTCGACGCCGTCTTCGGCGAAATAGGAAAGGAAGGCGGCGTGGCCGCGCTCGGCTACAGCATGGGCAAATTCGGCTTCGAGTTTGAAGAGAAGAGCGGTGCCTTTGTCGGTGTTGCTTTGAGCAAAGGTCGCGGCGGCGAAGCTGAGTAGAAGCGAGATGATGAGTGCGATCTTCTTCATGGGCGTTTCCTTGCCGCAGCGGCGGCTATGGTTTCACTTCGAAGTCAACAAGGTACCACGCGGGGATCTCGATCACGACAGGGTGCTGCGTACGCTGGCCACCTGCTAAACTCTTCCTCCAGCATGGAAATTACCAGTACTGGTTTCAATAATTTGTTTGGGTTGGAGGAAGTCGTCCCTCAGGGGCTGAAGCCCGTATTCCTGGCGGGGCTTAGCGGCACAGCTGAAGCCGTGCCCTCCCGACCACCTACTTTTAGAATCAGTGGCAGCAGGGCTAAGAAAGCTGCGAAAGAAGTCCCTGCCGAACAGAGAGTGTTACCTCAGCGGCTAAAGCCGGAGCCACAACAGAGCCTGCATCGCAGCGGTAAACCGCTGCGCCACCCAAAAACAAGAGCAACAGCGAGTTTTTCCGCAGCCTGTGAAGCGTTGCCCTCCCCACGACCTCTCTTTGAATCCTGGCGCACACTGTTTTTGCCCACTCTGTTTTTGCCCACTCTGTTTCTTGCCAGCCTGATCAGTTGTCAGGCCTTCGCGCAGACTTCGGCGCCAACGGAATTGCGCACGCCGGAAGAGAAGCATCTGCGCAATGTGCGGCAGCTTACGTTTGGTGGGCAGAATGCGGAGGCGTATTTTTCGGCGGATGGGAAGAGACTGATCTTTCAATCCACCCGCGACAAGTTGGAGTGCGACCAGATTTTCACGATGAATGTGGACGGCTCGGATCAGCACATGGTCTCGACTGGCAAAGGGCGGACCACTTGCAGTTATATTTTTCCGCACAAGGACAAGATCCTCTACGCTTCCACGCACCTCGCCGATGCGGCATGTCCGCCGCGGCCGGATTATTCGAAGGGATATGTGTGGGCGGTGTATCCGGGATTTGATATTTTCACGGCCAAGCTGGATGGGTCGGACTTGAAACCCCTGACGACGACTCCCGGGTACGACGCGGAGGCAACGATTTCGGAAGATGGGAAGAAGATTGTCTTCACGTCGATGCGCAATGGCGATCTCGATATTTATACGATGGATGCGAACGGCAGGCATGTAGAGCAACTCACGCATGAACTGGGATATGACGGCGGGCCGGTGTTTTCTCCGGATCGGAAGTGGATTGTGTATCGGGCGTATCATCCGAAGACGGATCAGGAGACTGCGGAGTACAAGGAATTGCTGAAGCAGAATCAGATTCGTCCGACGACGCTTGAGCTTTGGATCATGAAGGCGGACGGCAGCGGCAAGCGGCAATTGACCAACTTGAATGCAGCGAGTTTTGCGCCGGCGTTTTTTGCGGATGGAAAACGAATCATCTTCTCGACGAATGTCGGTGCGACCGGAGGCATGGGGAACTTTGAACTGTACGCCGTGAATTTCGACGGGACAGGTCTGGAACGCATCACGTATAGCGACGGGTTCGACGGTTTTCCGATGTTTAGTCCGGATGGCAAGCGGCTGGTGTGGATCTCGCATCGGAATGGGAAGGCGCCGCGGGAGAGCAATGTATTTGTGGCGGATTGGGAATAGCGACGGGCTTCGAGCTCCGAGCTTCGAGCAACCGCTTGATCGTGGTGCGAAGATCGTGGTGCGAAGATCGTGGTTGAAGCTCGTAGCAAGTAGCTCGCAGCTCGCAGCAATCTGACCTGCGACCACAGGTTCTTATGAAGTTTCGTGAATGGATGGTTCTCGCCGTGCTTTTGCTGCTGGTGATCCTGGCAGGGGCGGCGTTTATTGTTACGGGGAATACCGAGTCGGCGCGGAAGAGGGCGGATTCCGCGGGCGGGGTCGCACTGGTGGATGTGTCGCCGCTGCATACGGCGCGCGGACTTGCTTCGCTGGCGACTACTGCCGAGGAACGGCGGCTGGCGCAAGACGCGGTGCGCATTGCCGACCACGAAGTCGATCTCGCTTTTGCGGATGCGCTGCGTGAGGCCGCTGAACATGCAACCGAACAGGATCCCAAGTATCGGGAGTTGAATGCGAGAGTCGCAAACGCCCAGGCAGCATTGGATGAGGACAAAGCTCACCTCGCCAAGCTGAAAGCGGAGCTGGCTGCGGCGAAACTCGGCGATCGGGACAGCTTGCAGGACCAGATCGAGATGTTTGAGGCGCAACAGGCGCCCGATGAAGGCGAACTCGAGGTCGCGCAACAGGATCTGATCCGGGCCGGCGGCGACCGCGAGGGAGCAATCCAGCGCCAGCGAGATGCGCACGAGGCGCAGGAAGATCGCCTGGCGCAGAGCGGGACTGCGCCTTTACAAGGCGCACCAGTAGATTTGGCCGCCGCCAACCTGGCAAGCCAGGTCCGGACCTGGATCTGGCTGAAGAACAAGCGTGCGAGCCTGGAATCGGCGCGACAGCAGGCACAGGACCTCGGGCAAGCTATGCTGGTGCGGCACAGTGAACTCGCGAGCCATGTGCGCTCCGAGGGAGTTCAGAAGCAAGAAACCCGGCAGCAGGTGGCTGGACTCCGCGCCAACGCCGTGCGGAGCGCGGCCTCCAAAGAAGCCGCGGCGGTGGCTTTGGAATCGTTCAAACATTTCTCCAATGACCAGAAGCTGCTTTCCGATTACGACAAACAGATTCGAGATCAGCAGCAACTAGCCGAGGTCTACCGCAACTGGATCGAACTGACCGCCGGCCAGCAACGCGCGGTTGTGCATGCGATCCTCCAGTCGCTGTTGTGGATCGCGCTGATTGTTTTCCTCGTCTATGTGGCCAGCGGCGTCGCCGACCACATGTCCAGCAAGGCGACGCTGGAACAGAAGCGATTGCTCACCCTGCGCACGGTGCTGCGGTTTGGTTTGCAGGCGATCGGACTTCTGCTGATCGTGTTTGTCGTCGTGGGCACACCTGCGCAGATGCCGACCATTCTTGGACTAGCGGGCGCCGGACTGACGGTTGCACTCAAGGATTTCATCGTCGGCTTCTTCGGATGGTTTGTCCTGATGGGCCGCAATGGAATTCGAGTGGGCGACTGGGTGGAGATCAACGGCGTGGTCGGCGAGGTGATTGAGATCGGGCTGCTACGCACGGTGTTGATGGAAACCGGCAACTGGACGGACACAGGACATCCAACGGGAAGAAAAGTTGCGTTCGTCAACAGCTTCGCCATCGAAGGGCATTTCTTCAATTTCTCGACCGCCGGGCAGTGGCTGTGGGATGAGTTGCAAGTGCTCATCCCGCCCGGGCAGGATCCGTATCCGTTGATGGAAGCGATCCAGAAATTGGTACAGGAAGAGACTCAAGCCGGCGCATCGCTTGCCGAACAGGAATGGAAGGCGTCGACCAAGAATCGATTGCAGTCGCTGCCGGTAGATCCGGCGATTCATCTGCGGCCGATGGCGGCAGGCATAGAGATGCAGGTGCGCTACATCACCAGCGCGAATGAGCGTTATGCCATGCGCTCGCGGATGTACGAGAAGATTGTCGGCCTGATGCACGGCGAAGGGAAGCCGCAGTGATTGTGCGTTAATTTGGTAGACTCAACCGGAAGGTGAGAGGTCAGATTGCTGAGGTGAAGCATCGGGCTTCGAGCCGCGAGCTACGAGCTTGAGGCAATTGCTTAAGCTCGCAGCCCGAGGCTCGCAGCTTACTTTTGCAATCTGACCTCTCACCTCTGACCTTACCTGACCTCGCAAACTCATTCATGATCGGCCAAACGATTTCTCATTACCGCATCGTTGAAAAGCTGGGTGGCGGCGGCATGGGCGTTGTGTACAAGGCGGAAGACACGCGCCTGCACCGCTTCGTGGCGCTGAAGTTCCTGCCGGATGACGTATCCCGCGATCCTCAGGCGCTGGGACGTTTTCAACGCGAGGCGCAAGCGGCGTCGGCGTTGAACCATCCAAATATCTGCACGATTTACGACATCGGCGAGCAGGACGGCAAAGCGTACATCGTGATGGAGTTTCTGGATGGGGCAACGCTCAAGCATCTGATCGGGAATCGACCGCTGGAGATGGATGCGTTGCTGGCGCTGGCGATCGAGATGGCGGATGCGCTGGATGCGGCGCATGCGGGGGGAATCGTCCATCGGGACATCAAGCCGGCGAATATTTTTGTGACGCGGCGCGGGCACGCCAAGATTCTCGACTTTGGGTTGGCCAAGCTTACGCCCACCGCCAGCCGCGACGTGGCGGATGCCGGCGTCACCGCTCAGATGACGGCCATGCCCGAGCAGCACCTGACCAGTCCGGGCTCGACCATGGGCACGGTGGCGTATATGTCGCCGGAGCAGGCGAAGGGCAAGGAACTGGATGGGCGCACCGATCTGTTTTCGTTTGGCGCCGTGTTATATGAGATGGCGACGGGCATGCTGCCGTTTCGGGGAGATACTTCGGCGCTGATTTTTAAGGCGATCTTGGACGGGGCTCCGACTTCGCCGATTCGATTGAATCCCGATCTGCCGCCGCAACTGGAAGACATCATCAACAAGTCGCTGGAGAAGGACCGCAACCTTCGCTATCAGCACGCAGCCGATTTGCGCGCCGATCTGCAACGGTTGAAGCGAGACACGGAGTCCGGGCGCGCCGTGGCGGCGAGTTCGGGGAAGGTCGCGGTGGCGCAGGAATCAGTTTCGGCGTCCAGTGGACAGACAGCAACGCCGATCTCCTCTGCTCCAGTCCCTCATGCGTCGTGGCCTCCAACCGCCGGCGCTCCTTTTCCACACACCACCACCGCTGCCAGAAAACGACCTTGGTGGGTCATCGTCCCCGTTGTAGTCGCGGTCGTGATTGCGCTGATTGCCGCGGTGCTTTACTTCTACTTCCGCCCCGCGAAAACTGCAAAGCTGACCGAGAAAGACACGATCGTGCTGGCGGACTTTGCGAACACGACGGGCGATCCGGTATTCGACGGGACGTTGAAGCAAGCGCTGGCAGTCGATCTGGAACAATCGCCGTTTCTGCGGGTGATCCCGCCGTCGCGCGTGCAGGAGACGTTGGCCTTCATGGGACGCGCGCCGAATGAGCGACTCACTTCCGATCTGGCGCGGGAACTCTGCCTGCGGTCGGGCAGCAAGGCCATGCTATCCGGATCGGTGGCCAATATGGGATCGCAGTACGTGCTGACTCTGAACGCGATCAACTGCCAGACCGGAGATACGCTGGCGCAGGAGCAGGTACAGGCGGCAAGCAAGGAGCAGGTGCTCACGGCGTTGGGGAGCGCTGCCTCCAGCATGCGGGGCAAACTGGGCGAATCTTTGGCGTCGGTAAAGAAGTTCGATGTGCCGATCGATCAGGTGACCACGTCGTCGCTCGATGCGCTCAAGGCGTTTGCTTTGGGCAGCGCTGAGTTTGATCAGGGACGCGAGCGGGAGTCGTTGCCGTTCTACAAGCGCGCGGTGGAACTGGATCCGAATTTCGCCTACGCGTATGCGCGACTGGCGACGGCCTACTCGAATGGCGGAGAACAGGAACTGGCCAAGGAAAGTGCGCGCAAGGCTTACGAACTCAGGGACCGGGTCAGCGAACGGGAAAAGCTCTACATCACGGAACACTACTATCAGATCGTCACCGGCGAGTTGGAGAAGGAGATCGAAACGCTTCAGTTGTACGCCCGCACGTATCCCAACGACTCAGTTCCCGGCAACAATCTCGCGGTCGGATACGAGCAGATCGGCGATTTCGAGAAGGCCGCGGGAGCAGCGCGCGAAAGTCTGCGTGTGGATCCGAATTCCGCCAATGCATACAGCAACCTGGCGTATGCGTATTGGTGTTTGGGCCAGTTCGACGAGGCCTGGCAGACCATCGACCAGGCGCTGAAGCTTTTCCCGGCTGCGGAATCGTTGCACTGGGGCGCGTATGTTCTGGCGCTGGTCGATGGCAAGGCGGATATCGCGGCACGCGAACTGGCATGGGCAAAGGGCAAGCCGGGGGAATATCGCTTTCTGAAATCACAGGCGTTGGACTTACTGAATGCAGGAAAGTTACGCGAGGCGCGAGAGGTCATCGAGCACGCATTGCAACTGGAAAAGAATCAGAGCCTCAATGAAGTTACAGCAGCCGATCTGGGATTGCTGGCGCTAGCCCAGGCCGAATTTGGAATCTGCGACCGCGCCAAACAGGATGCCACCACTGTACACGCCACGCCGTCTCGTGACGCAGCGGTGCTGGCCGCGGTGACATTTGCAACGTGCGGCGATACGGCGAAAGCGGAGGCTATTGCAGCGGATCTTGCCAAGAAATATCCGCTCGACACGTTTGCGCTGAAGTCCGACATTCCGCAGATTAGCGCGCGCGTGGCCTTGCAGCACGGCAACGGCGCTAAAGTCGTCGAGTTGCTAAGTCCTGCCGAGCCGTATCAGTTCGGCTTCATCGAGGGAGGAATTCCCGCGTACTTGCGCGGTTTGGCCTATCTGCAAATGAAGCAAGGTGCGCAGGCGGCGGCTGAGTTCCAGAAGATTCTCGATCACCGAAACGCGCTCGCGCCAACGCCGTATCTCAGTCTGGCCAAGTTGGAACTGGCACGGGCATTGGCTCTGTCCGGCGATTCCGCCAAGGCACGCACGGCTTATCAGGATTTCTTCACGGGGTGGAAAGACGGGGATTCCGATATTCCTGTTCTGAAGCAGGCCACGATGGAGTACGCGAAGCTGAAGTAGGGCGCGCTGCATTTCTCAAGTGGAAATCAAAGACGGAGAACAAGACCGATTTTTCCGCAACCTGTCTAGCCGTGCCGTAAAGCGCCCAGTGGGCGCGGCTTCCAGTTGCTGCGGTCCGCTCGAGCCGCGGATGCGAACCTGCCCGCTGCGACCAACCCTCAGCGGCTAAAGCCGGATTTCATTTATTGGCATCTACGGCGCGGCTGAAGCCGCGCTTTTTCAAAGCTTGTTAAAGGCGCGAGTTTTTTCAACAGCCCCTGAAGTCGTGCGCTTCCCCGAAGTCAACACCTCTACAAACTCGACTGATTCTCTCGCAATACCTGTTCTTTGATTCTTGCGGGCAGGCGCGAGCTGTTGAGGACGTCGCGCAGGAACGGAGCGGGCAGGCCGTGACTGAATTCGAGTGTCCGCGCCAGGGAAAGATATTTCGTGCGGAGCAGGGCGATGCGAAGTTCCCGGCGGTACGACCACTTGGGATGGTGCGCCACGGCCTGCACCAGTGCCGCTCTCGCTTCTGGACGCAACACTGCCTGAATCACAAACATCTCCGTGAGCCGCGCGTTTTCGAGCGCGATCTGCATCACGCGGGCGTCGCCATCGAGCAGCATCGCGCCGGCGATCCGGCCCGATCCGCGGCGGGCGAGGGCGAGGCGTTCGCCGAGAGTGATTGTTTTCAGACGCGCAATCATGAGGTCGTCGGCGGCAACTTTTACGTCGGCGGGGACGCTGGGCGTGAGCGCAATCTTCATCAGGTCGAAGGTGTAGAACTGGCGGATCAGCGGCACCGAAACCTGTCGCGGAGTATGCGGATGGCTCGCCAGGGCAAGCTTTACTTTCCGCAGCTTGAGGACGTTACTATTCTTCG
>JAYTFO010000434.1:0-5600 GCA_043734305.1 Acidobacteriota bacterium
GTCGCCGAACTGGTGGAGCAACTTGGTTTCCGGATGTGCCGGCGTTCGTTGTGGGGTGGAGAAGCGCTGGCCGGCGGCGTGTTTCTGGTGGACAACATCGGCGAACTCGCGGCGCTATATTCTCTGGCGACGGTGGCATTCGTGGGTGGAAGCCTGGTCCCGCGCGGCGGACACAATATTCTTGAGCCTGCGCTTTACGGCGTGCCGGTGGTTACGGGCAATCACTATGAAAATTTTCGCGACATTGTGAATTACTTCCGCGAACGCAACGCCGTCCGCATTGTAGGACTGGCGGAGTTGCCCCTGGTGCTTATGGAGTTGGTCGCAAGCCCCGAAGCGCGCGACACGCTGGGCCGCAACGCTCTCGCCGCGCTTGCCTCGCAACGCGGTGCGACCGCCAGGACGGTGGATGCGCTGGTTCAGCTCATGGAAAAAGGCTCGGCATGAATCCGCTGAGCGCACTCTACGGCGCAGGCATGGCCTTGCGAAACGCGCTCTTCGATCGCGGCGTGCTTCCTACTCTGCGCCTGGAGCAGCCGGTTGTAAGTGTGGGGAATATTTCCGCGGGCGGCGCGGGCAAAACACCATTCGTGATTGCGCTCGGCGAACTGCTGAAACAACGCGGCATTATTTTCGACGTTCTGTCGCGAGGCTATGGGCGGAAGAGTCGCGGCGTGTTTGTAGTGGATCCGCAGGGCACCGCATCCGAGTACGGGGACGAACCGCTGCTGATTGCGCGGAAGCTGGGCGTGCCAGTGATCGTCGGTGAGAGTCGCTATGACGCGGGCCTGGCCGCTGAGCAGAAGTTTTCGCAGAGCCGACTCCATCTTCTTGACGACGGTTTTCAGCATCGCGGGCTCGCGCGCAACTTCGACATTGTTCTCATGACGGCGTCCGATTTTGAAGATCGTCTGCTCCCCGCCGGACGCCTGCGCGAATCGCTCTCTTCGCTTCGGCGCGCGGACGCAATTGTGCTGCCGCGAGAACTCGCCGTCGAAGACCAGGGCTTGCGCGGAAGGCCCATGTGGCGGATGACGCGGGAAACGCTGCTCTCCGCTGTGCCGCAGTGCCCGATTGTGTTTTGCGCGCTTGCCCGTCCGCAGCAGTTTTTTACCCAGGTGCGCGCGACGGGAATCGTCCCGGTTGCGGAAGTAGTCTTTCGCGATCATCATGCTTACCACGAGCGCGATATCCAGCGATTGCTCAGGATGAGAAAGGAACTCGGCTCCAGGGGCTTCGTGACCACCGAAAAAGATATGGTTAATCTCGGGGACTTGCGCGCCGGCCTCGAAGCCGTGGCGGTCGCCGGTCTGAAGCTGACCATCGACCGTTCGGACGAGCTGGTCGATACAATTCTGACGAGAATTGCTGAACGGAAGCCCGGGCTCGTGAGAAAATCTTAGATTCCACCATCATCATGGCTAAGCACTCTAAAGAGAACGACCGCCTGCGCAAGATCGTGGAGGCGTTTCCCAAGAAGACCGTCACCGTCATGGGCGACCTGGTCGCCGACGAATTCGTCTTCGGCGAAATCTCGCGCGTTTCGCGGGAAGCGCCGGTGCTCATCCTGAAACACCGCGATCGCAAAGTGGTGCCGGGCGGCGCCGCGAACGCCATCTGCAACCTGGCCGATCTCGGCGTAACGGTGCTGCCCGTGGGCGTGGTCGGCGACGACGAAGCCGGCAGACTTTTACTCCGCGCGTTTCGCCATCGCCGCATTCCGGTCAGCGGCGTGCTCAAGGACAAGAGTTACACCACCGTGACCAAGACCCGCATCCTTGCTGGGTTTGCCCACACCGCCGGACAGCAGGTCGTTCGTCTGGATCGCGAACCTGCCGAGGGGCCGAATTCGCATCTGCGCCGTGAGCTCGTGCTCTCCACGCGGGAGTATGCGCGCGCGTCGGATGCGCTACTGGTTTCGGATTACGGCTATGGCGCTGCGACTCCAGCACTGTTGAATGCAGTCCGCGAAAAGCGTGGGATTGACAAAGTTCCGGTCACGCTCGACTCGCGTCATCGCATGCTGCAATTTTCCGGCATCACCGCCGCAACGCCCAACGAAGCCGAAATCGAAGAGATACTGGGCATCCGCATTGGCAACGACTGGAAC
Organism: Acidobacteriota bacterium; assembly: GCA_043734305.1. Lineage (GTDB taxonomy): Bacteria > Acidobacteriota > Terriglobia > Terriglobales > Acidobacteriaceae > Acidiflorens. Next base: position 2,111 of record JAYTFO010000434.1, read on the forward strand.
CGGTTGATGGCCGCGGGCGAGCAGATTGTCGGCGAGATGAAACTGGAATCACTTCTAATTACGCGCGGCAAGGATGGCATGGTGGCTTTCTCCCGGCGTCATCGGGCGATTGACATTCCCATCTTCGGCAGCGATGAAGTAGCCGACGTAACCGGAGCGGGCGACACCGTGATCGCGACTTTCACTGCCGCGCTGGCCGCGGGCGCCGACACCGAAGAAGCGGCGCAACTCGCGAACTACGCAGGCGGCATCGTAGTGATGAAGCGCGGCACTGCCACCGTCAGCCAGCAGGAATTGTTGCAGGCTCTGGATCAGGCAGCGCCTGTGAATCGACCGCATTGAGGTTGAGCGCAACTTTGACCGCAACTTTGAGCGCAAATCTCCAGCCGAAAATTCTCTCTCGCGAGCAACTGCGGGACCGCGTCGCGGAATGGAGGCGGTCCGGCGCGCGCATCACGCTGGCCAACGGATGCTTCGATCTGTTGCACGTGGGCCATGTGCGCTATCTGCACGCCGCGCGCGAACTGGGCGGCAAGTTGGTCGTGGCTGTGAACTCGGACGAATCCGTGCGCGGGCTGAAGGGTGCGGGGCGTCCACTGATGCCGGCCGAGGAGCGCGCTGAAATTCTCGCGGCGCTCGCCGACGTCGACGCCGTTGTGATTTTTCCCGAGAACAACGTACGCGCCATCATCCGGGAAATTCGTCCCGACTTTCAGGCCAAGGGCACCGACTACACCGTCGAGAGTGTTCCCGAACGCGACGAAGTCGAAGCGTGCGGCGGACGCGTCGCCATCGTGGGCGATCCCAAGGATCATTCCGCTACCGACATTATTCGCTCGCGCCTTACGCCGCGGAGCACGTGACTCAGGATGACTGCCGACACTTCTTCTCCGTCCGAGCCGCCACCCTTCGAGCGCCTGCTGGTGGTGCGCCTCAGCGCGATGGGAGACATCATCCATGCACTGCCCGCCGTCGCCGCGCTGCGTGAAGCTTTTCCGCAGGTGACTCTCGGATGGCTTGTCGAGGAACGCTGGGCCGAGTTATTGTGCACGCTGACGTATCCGCGCTCCGGTCCACGCTCTCCACAACGGCCGCTGGCTGATTTCGTTCACACCGTCAACCTGAAAACATGGCGGCACTCGCTACTCTCGACGAATACCTGGCAACAGATCGCAGTCGCGCTGCGTGAGTTGCGCGGACACAAGTACGAGGTAGCGGTAGATTTTCAGGGAGCGGTCCGTTCAGCGCTGCTGGCACGCTGGTCGGGCGCCCCGGTGGTGTACGGCGATAGCCAGCCGCGCGAGAATATCGCCAAAGTCTGTTACACGCGCAAGGTTCCGACCTCGGGAGCCCACGTTGTTGAGCAGGCGTTTTCGCTGGCGCAGGTTGTGACGCAACGGGCATCGTCCACTCTCGTGTCCGCTGCCGTATCCGCACCGAAAGCGGAGTTTCCGATCGATCCGGACGCAGAAAACAGAATCACGGCTCTGGTCGGAGAGGCGCGCGATTTTGCAATTCTCAATCCCGGCGCCGGTTGGGGAGCGAAGCGATGGCCCTCCGAACGCTACGGACTGGTCGCGAGCGAACTAAAGAAGGGTGGCGTACGATCGCTGATCAACTACGGTCCCGGAGAAGAAGAACTGGCTGCCGCCGTAGAGACTGCGAGCGCGGGAGTGGCGCAAAAAATATCCTGCTCGATTTCCGAGTTGATCGCGCTCACGCGCCGCGCTCGGCTGTTTGTCGGCGGCGACACGGGCCCCATGCATCTGGCCGCCGCGCTGAACATTCCGGTGGTCGCGATTTTTGGGCCGACGAACCCGGCGCGCAACGGCCCGTTCGGCACGTCGTCGATGGTGTTGCGGAGCACGACTAGCCTGACGAGTCACGCCCGTCATCGCGAACCGGAGAAAGGGCTGCTGGAAATTTCTCCGCAAGAAGTTGTTGCGGCGGCGCGTAAGCTTCTGGGAAGTGCCCATGGGTGAACCATTGCAACCCGAGCCAGCACCTGCGCCGCAAGCCACGCTCGCAACCTGGTCCCGCGTCGCGCGTCGCATTCGCGTGCCGCTGAGTTTCGCCTTTACGATTGCCTATGCCTGGCTTGCCCACCCGACGCGAACGTCCCTGCTGGCGGGCGGTTTGCTGCTGGTCCCAGGATTGTTGCTGCGCGGCCTTGCCTCCGGCCACGTGCAAAAAGATCGGGAACTCACCACCAGCGGGCCGTATGCGTACACGCGCAATCCTCTCTATTTGGGATCGCTGATCATGGCCGCGGGATTCGTGGTCGCCGCGCGCAATGGGTGGATTCTCGCGATGCTGATCGTGATGTTCATCGTGATCTATGTGCCGGTGATTGCCGGTGAAGAACGTTTTCTTCGGCAGACATTTTCAGAATATGACGACTACGCGCGCCATGTGCCCCGGCTGGCGACGCGCTTTACTCGCTACGGCAACCAGCGTGGTGCGTTCTCCTCGGAGCGCTACTGGAAACACCGCGAATATCAGGCGGTCATTGGGTGTGTTGTTGTGGTTGCTGTGTTGGTCGTGAAGTTGATGTGGTTACGCTGATTTTCTGGTGATTCAAACGCTCTGCTGGACTAGCGTCAGCGCTTCCGCCTGAGCCGCGGCATCGTCGCCGAAACCTACCAGCCAACTTACTTCGGGCTCGCGGCGAAACCAAGTCATCTGGCGTTTCGCGTAGTTGCGATGGGCCTGTTGCGCCGCTTCCAGAGCGGCCTTCGGATCGATCTCGCGACGCAGCACCTGCATCGCCTGTTTGTAACCCAGCGACGCCAGCGGTCGCGCCTCATCGCCATACTTCTGCCAGAGCTGTTCGGTTTCGGCGACCAATCCTTGTGCGAACATTTTCGTCGCGCGTTGATTGATGCGCGTGTAGAGGGCTTCACGCTCCGGAGTGAGCCCGAGGCGAAGAATGCGAAAGCCGCGCAGAGGCTCGCGGCCTTCCTGCCAGAGTTCCGTCATGGGTCGGCGGGAAGCCAGGCACACTTCGACGGCGCGAATCACTTTGGGTACGTCATTGGCATGAATGCGTTCCGCGGCGGACGGATCGATGCGGCGGAGAATGCGATGGATGCGCTCCGGGCCGCTTTCCTCGGCGCGACGGCGCAGGTTGTTGCGTAAATCTTCCGAGCGTTGCGGACCAGCGAAAAGCCCTTCGAGCAAAGCGCGAAGATAAAGTCCAGTTCCGCCGCTGACAATCGGTAATCGTCCCCGCGCGGAGACTTCGCGCACGGCCGCACGCGCCTGGCGCGCGTATTCTCCGGCGGTGACGCTTGCGGAAGGCTCGACAAAATCGAGCAGATGATGCGGAATCTCGGCGCGCTCGGCGGCACTAGGCTTGGCCGTGCCGATTTCGAAATCGCGATACATCGCGATGGAATCGCAGTTCACGATTTCACCAGGGAAGCGGCGGGCAATCGCCAGCGCCAGCGCGGTCTTTCCACTCGCCGTGGGGCCGAGCACCACGACCAGC
>JAYTFO010000435.1:0-4776 GCA_043734305.1 Acidobacteriota bacterium
ATACACGCGAATGCGGGCTTTATTCATCTCCGCGCTCGTTGCCTCCGACTTGCCGGTCTGCAAATTCCGCGAGAAGTTCGGCGAGAAGCTCCCGAAGACCTGTATTCGCATCCGATGTCCCTTCAGGAACACATTGCTGGTGATCAGGTTCGTCAGCGATAGCTCGTACACGCGACCCGGCTCCAGCCATTGTCGTCCGCGCATAAGGTCGCGATAACTGGCCCGTAACACGTCCAGGCCTGGACTCATCAGATTGAACGACGTCCCATCCGGCGCAACATCCATCAGCCGCACCCAGAGATCCAGGTCGCGGCAGTCGCACGAAACAAACATGCGCGCCTGGATCGGCCCTGTAACTTCCGTATCGTCCGACAACACCGGCGAATCAAATGTCAGTACATCCTTGCGATCGGCTAGCTTGCGATAGTCATGTGCCCCGGACGAATCGTATTCGTTCACCACTGGATTCACCGGATCGGAAACGAACTCGCTGAACTCTTCCGTGGCCGGCGCAGGGCCGGACGTCAGCGTCCCGATGCGCGAATTTTTTTGCGCTGCGCCTAACTTGAACACGATCCTCTCGGCCGCCGGAGGCCAATTATCCGAATCGCGCCACTCATTCCGGCCCATGACGAAATACCGCACGGGCTTCTCGCGTCCGACGCCGTTGTCCACGCCCTTTAGATAGTGATCCATCCAGCGCAGCACAACCTCGTCGTAATCGATCACCGCCGACGCCCCAAATTCCCGTTCGCCGGAACGAGTCTTTTCCGTGTTGTCCACTCCATGGACCCACGGACCCAACAGCAGATGTGTTCGCGGATTTTTTTCTGCGGTGCGCGCCTTCAGCAGGCCGGCGAAGTTCGTCGTCGCTCCTTCCGGCCCGTAGTTATCGTCGTACCACGCGGAAAGATTCAACACCGCCGCATGATTCCGGTCATACTTATTGCGCAGTTCGCTCCAGTCCCACCACGCGTCCTCCGCCGGATGGCGCAACCAATCGTAGTAGTAAGGAGCAACCTGCTTCAGCGCCTCAACGTCCAGTAATGGCAACTTACCCAGCATCTTCGGGCCTTCATCGTTCCAAGCAGCCAGCGCTTTTTCATAAGTCCGAGGCCCGGGTTGATTCCTTTTCACGCGCACATCCGGAGCAATGTTGTCCCAAATCCACTCTATCCACGACAAATCCCAAGTCCCGCCCGCATAGAAAAAATTCTGCGGAGTCGAAAACGTCATGGCCGGAACCATCGCCTTCAAATGCGGAGGACTCTCCACCGCCGCCAGCCACTGCACCGCTCCGGGATACGACAGCCCAAACGTCCCGACCACGCCGTTCGACCACGATTGCGAGGCGGCCCATTCAATCGTGTCGTAGCCATCACGACCTTCGTTTTCATACGGACGAAACTCTCCCTCCGACTGATGCAGCCCGCGCACATCTTGGATCACCACAGCGTACCCGCGCTCCACCGCATGACGAAAAGTTGTGTACTCCTGCTGTGCGGCATCTTTTCCATACGGAGTCCGATACACCAACACGGGAAACTTTCCGGATTCACGCGGTCGCAGCACGTCCGCGCGCAGGACAGCACGATCCCGCATCGGAACGGCGACATTCTTTTCGACAAAATACTGCGCAGCGGGAATCTGAGAATCCTGCGCAATCAGGAAGGAAGCGTCCGCCGTGAAAAGGAAGAGGAACAACGCCAGGGAACCGAATCTCATCGCGCTGAGGCTATCATCGCGCGCGGTCAACGGACAAGTCAGGCTTCACCCGCTTGAGGCACCGGACCCAGACCCAATTCGAGAGCGCCGCCGTCGCGGCGGCTGTCGTGACGGCATCTCGGCATCGCAATGTGGGGGCGAGGACGCCCCCACGACAGCCGGAAAGATGCCTGCGCTACTTAACCACCGGCAACACCATTTCTGAAGTGCGGCCGCCGGCGTGATACACGAACAGTCACGCTTTCGCTCGCGCCCTCAACCGAACCCAGACCCAGTTGATCAGCGCCGCCCCCACCGTCACCATGATGATCCGCGACTGGGTCAAATCCACTTGCCTCATCATCGCCAGACACATCAGGATTCCAATCACGGCCAATACCGGCCCGCCCGGTATGCGAAACCGCGCCGCACCGGGCTGCTTCCGCCGCAATACAATCAGCGCAGCACAGACCACTCCGTAGTAGAACAAGCGAGCGACGGCCGAAAGCGTTACATTCCAGGCGAAGTTGCCGACCAGCGCCAGCCCCCATACCGTGACGGCATAGATGAGGATGGAAAGCCAGGGCGTGTGGAATCGGCTGCTCACCCACGCAAACGGCGTCGGCAAATCTCCCCCTTCGGCGAGAGCAAATGTTGTACGCGGCATGGACAAGAGTTTTGCGCCCAGATATCCATACACTGAAACCAGCGCGCCGATCGCCACCAAGGCCGCGCCTCGATTGCCCATCGTCAGCCGCGCCACCTCCGCCAGCGGACGATCCGTGGTCGCGCCACTGCCCAGAACTCCGACCACCACCCACTGCACCAGCGCGTAAATGGCGACGCAGGAAATCAGCGCCATCAACATAGCAAAGCCAACGTCCCGCCGGGGATTCTTCGCTTCGCCCAGTGGCACCAGAGCAGTCTCGAAGCCACCAAAGGCAAACACTAGAAGCACCATCGCCTTCAACCAAACGCTGCCCGCGATCGGTCCTTCCGGCGCCATCGGAGCGGGATGAAATATTGTCACCGCTGCTCCGGCCAGCACCACCATCAGCAAAGGCAGAAGCTTCGCAATCGTAAAAATATTGCTGACTTGCGTGCCCGCGCGCACTCCCAGAATGTTAATGAGTGCCAGCAGTCCCACCAGAATGGTCAGGATCAGAAATCGCGACGCCTTCGCCCCGGGCCAGAACTCCGCCAGATAGATCACAAACAAATTCGCATTCGCTGCCGGCGCCGCCGACTGCGCCAGATAGAACGTCCAACCTACGATCAGGCCCACCAGTCGCCCGAAAACCGTGCGCGCATATAGATATGGGCCGCCGGCTTCGGAAAACTGCGAAGCCACCTCCGCGAAGCACATCATGACGACGCCGATCGCGGCCCCCGCGATCAGCACGGCTACAATGCTCTGCTTCCCGAGCAGAGCCGCGATCGTCCCCGGCAAGCCGAAGACACCGCTGCCGATCATCGAATTCACGGTCAGCGCCACCAGGCTCCAGCGCCCAATGGCGCGCACCAAGCCGGTTTTCGACGGTACCGTCATCGCGACCCGTTTGTATCATATCTGCCCGTTTCCGGGTTAAACTTCTCAGTCGATCTGATCAATCCAAAAACAAGTTCGGAGCGTACGAAGAAGTGCCCCCCTCGATTTCCGACATTCGCCTTTTGCTGAAGGTCAAACAACTCCCCCGATGTGCCGACCAGCGGCGCGTCTTCATCACAGGGGGAACTGGCTACCTCGGCAGCAGCCTTGTCCCCGCGCTCCTCGAGCGCGGACACCGCGTGCGCGGCCTGGTGCGCCCGACTTCCAAAGGTAACCTGCCCAGCGGATGCGAGGTCGTTTCCGGCGACGCTCTCGACGCCAACACTTACAAGCACCTGATCCGCCCGGCCGACACGTTCATTCACCTGGTCGGCGTCCCGCGGCCTTCGCCAGCAAAAGCTGCCGACTTTCGCGCCACCGACTTAGTCGCCGGCCGCGAAGCTATCAACGCTGCCGCCGAGCTGGGCATCGCCCACTTCGTCTACCTCAGCGTGGCTCATCCCGCGCCCATGATGAAGGCCTACATCGCGGTGCGGGCCGAGTGTGAAGCCCTGATCGAGCAGCGCCGCCTCAACGCAACCGTACTTCGCCCCTGGTACGTGCTCGGCCCCGGCCACAAATGGCCTTACTTGCTATTGCCCATTTACAAGGTCATGGAGCTACTTCCCTTCACCCGCGCGGGTGCGCTCCGGCTTGGCTTAGTGACCCTGGAGCAGATGGTGATGGCTCTGGTGCAGGCCGTCGAATCGCCAGTTCAGGGACTAAGGATCGTCGGAGTACCCGAAATCCGGACCGCGCAAGCCAGCCTGGCCCGCGAAGTAACCTGCCAGAGCGCCTGAAATCGCCTGCCCCGTGCACCTTCTGAAAATCCAGTCACTTCAATTACGGAAGCTCATGCACACGAGGAACCTTTTCGCCCGCCCCGCGAGATGCGATGGTGGTTAGAACACGCGAAGTTAAAAATCAGCCCGGAGGGGCGACCAGCTTAGCCCACCGCTTCACAGACTCGTAAGCGTTGCGGGTAAGGGCAGCCGAAACACACTTGAAAGGACCACATGGACCGCGAAAACCGCGCCAGTATGGACGATGTTCATCTCCGCATCCTGCGCGTAACCGAAGACCTGCGCGCTATCCAGCGCGAACTTAACTGCGCCGCCATGCAGGCGCCGAACGACCCAGAACTGATGGAAGCCCTCTCCGATCCGCCCGAGATGGAATCGCTACACGTCCTGAAATCCGCGCTCGACCAGATGCGCCACTTCCTCTGGTTCTACATGCAGGTCATGACCAGTGGCAGCGAAATGGGCGAGAAACTCCGCCAGAGCCTGCGCCAGGATACCGCGCCTCACGTCCCCGAAGTCGAAAAACAACAGCACATGCAAAGCGCCTCCGACGCCATCATGCTCCGCTATCTCGCCGACAGCAAGTTCCGCAAACCCAACTAACTCGCTCTTAGCTAATGTGGTGCGGACACTTTTGTCCGCCGCCTTTGACGTCAGGTTTTGCTCTTGGCATCATATCTA
>JAYTFO010000436.1:0-7143 GCA_043734305.1 Acidobacteriota bacterium
CGTGTTTGCGCCATGAAAACTCGAATCGATTCTCAACGAATCCAAACAAACAAGCGAGTATAGATGCGGAATGTGAAAAAACTGTGAATCCGGCGGCTACTTCTTCTCCGCCGCTGCTGCCTTGGCTTCCGCCTGCTGTGCGTCTGGCTCGCGCTTCAGTCCGCGATAAGTGCGCGCCAGCAACCGCAGAGCCGCGGCATTGGTTGGATCGCTTTTCGTCAACGCCTCGAGATCCGGCAATGCGCCCGCGAAGTCGGACAGCTGAATCTGCGCTTCCGCCAGTCCGAGGCGGGCCTCCACGTTGTTCGAATCGACCAACGAAGCCGCTTCAAACTGATCTTGCGCGTTCCTGGCGTCCTTCAATTCGAGATAAACGCGGCCCAGCAGCAACCGGGCCGGCATCTGGCTCGGAACCATCTTGAGGCTAGACTCCAGGGCATCACGAGCGCCTGCAAAATCGCCAGATTTCTCCAGCGCCTGCCCGAGTTCGAAAGCTGCCGTCGAATCTTCCGGGCGCACCTCCCGAGCTTTCTTCAGATGAATCGCTGCCTTGGCGAAATCCCCCGCAGCCAGTTCGTTCTCGCCCAGTTGACGAAGCGCCGTTGGCGACGCAGGGTCGAGTTCGAGGGCTTTTTCCAGAAATCCACGGGCCTCCGCGGAACGATTGTCGTCGGACGCAAGCATGCTTCGATGCAGTAAGTTCTGCACTTCAATTTTGTCTTTCGGGTCGGGAAGCGCGGCTGCTGGTTTTACCGAGTCGTCGACTCCCGCCTTCAATTTCCACTTCGCTAACTCGGCTAGCAGATTCTTTGTCTGATCGCTGCCCGCGGAATAAATATTCTTCATCTCTCCGGGATCGGAAGTCAGGTCATACAACTCGGGACGGGGCGCATCGATTAATTTAACGTTCCCCGCCCGCATTGCTTTCAGCGGAGCCCATCCGAAGCGCAGCGGATAATCTGTTTCCGCCAAAAGATTATGGCTCGTCGTTTGCTGCTGGATCAGCGGGAGCATCGACTCACCGCTTAACTCCGTGGGCGCCGGTGTGTTTGTGAGCGCAAGAATGGTCGGCAGAATATCGGTAGTGCGCACCTGTGCGCCAATCACAACGCCGTGCTGAGCGGTGCCCGCCGTCTTCATTTTCATTTTGAGGATCATCGGCACATGCAGCGTGGAGTCGTAAAGGAAAAGTCCGTGGGTTTCCTCGCCGTGCTCGCCGAGCCCTTCGCCGTGATCGCCAACTACGACAATGATCGCATTTGGATACGCGCCTGTCTTTTTCAGGAAGGCGATAAAGTTTCCCAGTGCGGAATCCGCGTAAGCAATTTCACCGTCGTAGAGGTTCTTGTATTTCTCTGAATACGGCGGCGGGGGTTCGTAGGGATCGTGTGGATCAAACAAATGCACCCAGACAAATCGCGGTCCGGTGCGATGTTTCTCCAGCCAGCCCTCGGCGTGGTGCACAACTTCCATGCCGCGCCGTTCGACGCGTCCGAAGCGATCTTTGCTGTCGGTCTTGGCGGGAAAGTTGTCGTAGAAATCAAAGCCCCGATCAAGGCCCGGAGCCAGAGTGCTGCTATCCAGAATGACCGCACCGATAAATGCTGCGGTCTGGTAGCCCTTTTTCTTTAGCAGCTCCGCCCCGGTGGCGTGCTGCGGCGAGAGTGGAACTCCAAAATCTGTTACGCCGTGTACGCTGGGCAAAAGCCCGGTCAGGATCGAAGTGTGCGAAGTGTTCGTAATCGGACTGTGCGTAAACGCATGCGAGAAGCGGACCCCGTCTGCCGCCAACGAATCCAGCGCCGGCGTTTCGATCTGCTTGTATCCGTAGCAGCCGACGTGGTCCGCGCGCAACGTATCGATGGTGATGAGAAACACGTCCGGAGGAGCCGGGCGCGGGGCCGCCGCCTGCCCCCACGCGGGGATAAGCAGCGCAAGAATCAACAAACCAAGGGCGAATCGCCTCATGAAAGCCAGCCTATCATAGTCTTTCGGGCGCAGTGGGAGCGGTCTGGCGCGACTTGTGTGAGATAATGAAAACTCTCCGATGCCGCTTTCCTTCCGGCGAATGCTTTACTTTCTGATGGCTCTCACCGTGGCCCACGTGGCCGCGCAAACGCCCGAAGAGTCTGCTCCGAACGTCGTTCTCATCACCATTGATACCCTGCGAGTCGACCATCTTGGGTGCTACGGTTACAAGCAAATCAAGACGCCCAACATCGACGGACTGGCCGCCGACGGAACGCTCTTCGCGCGCGCGTTCACAACGGTTCCGGTGACTCTTCCATCGCATACGGCGATGCTCACCGGAACCTATCCGATGCTGAGTGGCATGCACGATTTCAGTGGTAACAAACTCAACCCGCAACAGCCCACGCTGGCGACTGTTCTCAAACAATCCGGATACGCGACCGGAGCGGTGATCGCTGCGGCGGTGCTGGACTCCAGATTTGGACTGAACAACGGCTTCGATTTCTACTACGATCATTTTGATTTCAATCGACTCGAGGAAGCGAACCTTGACGAGATGGAACGCCCCGGCAATCTGGTTGCCGATCGAGCCCTGGACTGGCTCGGCAAGAATTCGCAGAAGAAGTTTTTCTTGTGGATGCACTTGTACGATCCGCACTTTCCGTATCGTCCGCCCGAACCCTACGCTCACGAGTATGCAACTCATCCCTATGACGGAGAAATTGCATTTGCCGACGAGCAGGTGGGGCGGCTTCTCCGTTTTCTGAAAGACAAAGGCCTCTACCAAAACACGGTGATTGTCCTGAGTGGAGATCACGGCGAAAGCCTGGGCGAACACGGCGAAAAAACTCACGGCTTCTTTATCTATAACGCCACCATGCATGTGCCGCTGATGATCCGACTGCCTGGGAAATCCGCACCACTCACGGTGTTGGACCCAGTCTCGCTCGTCGACCTGATGCCTACAGTGTTAGCGGCTGCCGGTGTGGAGATTCCCTCGCAAGTACAGGGCCGGAGCCTGCTTCCCGCGATCCGCGGAGAGAAAGCCGATCACGAACGCAGTGTGTACGGAGAGACTTTCCTCCCGCGAATACACTTCAACTGGAGCGAACTCCGCGGCGCCGAAAATGCGAAATATCATTTCATCGACGCTCCCCGCCCCGAACTCTACGATGTTACGAATGATCCCGGCGAAGTACACAATCTGCTCCCGGATAAAAAAGCGGTCGGCGAAGAAATGAGCGCCAAGTTGGCTGGCCTGATTCGCGACAATAGTGCCGGCAAGGAAATGGCCCAGAAGACCGGCCTCGATCCCGCGCTCATGGAGCGGTTGAAGGCACTCGGCTATGCAGGATTTTCTGGTGGCGGCGATCTCACGATTACGAACCGCGACCTGCCCGATCCCAAGGATCGCGTCGCTACTTACGAACTCATCTCCGACGCCATCGCCGACAGCCAGCACGGCCGTTATCCGCAATCGATCGAAAAACTAAAGGAAGTGCTCAAGACCGAGCCGCAGTCCGTGCCCGCTCACTACCTTCTGGGCAAGAATTACTATCGCAGTAGGATGTATGCAGAAGCGGTGGCCGAGCTGCAAAAGACAGTGCAGTTGAGTCCTGACTCTTCGCTGCCGGTTTTCGATCTGGGAATGGCGCAAGCCCGCGCTGGGCAATTTGATTCGGCCATCGGAACTCTGCGCCGGGCCCTGCAACTTGATTCCACCAACTTCGAGGCCGCGTACAATCTGGGGGTGGCGTACATTCAGAAAAACGATTTGCCGGCGGCGGCTGAAGCTTTTCGGCAATCGATTGCAGTGAATCCAGATTTAGCGCGCACTCATCGCGCCCTGGGTGAAACGCTCCTTTATCAGGACAAACTCGATGAGGCACTTGCAGAACTGCGTCGCGCGGTAGAGTTAGCGCCCGACGAACCGAGTGTCCACGAGTCTTTGGCCAAGGCCCTCGCCGCCAAGGGGCTGACGGCCGAAGCGGAACAGGAAATGCGCCGTGCTCAACCAGCGCCGCAATAGTCCATGGGCCAGCGCTCTCTACGATCCCGCTATTGGTTAGCTTGTACGCAGGTGGGCGTGTTGTTGACCGCAGTGTCCGCCGCGGATGCACAGCCCAGAAAGCCCGTCCCGCCCGCGAAGTCGCAGCCCCGACCGAACGTCATCCTGATTACGATCGACACTCTGCGCGCCGATCACGTGGGTTGTTACGGCGCGCAGTCCGTAAAAACGCCGACGCTCGATGGACTCGCCCACGATGGCATCGTATTTGAGCGCGCGATTTCACAAGTTCCACTCACCTGGCCCTCGCACGCTGTGATCCTGACCGGCACGTACCCTTTTCAAAATGGTGTGCAGGATTTTACCGGCCAACCGCTCGCCCCGCAGTTTCGTTCAGTAGCGCAAGCGTTTAAGCAAGCCGGATACGCGACCGGAGCCGTAGTGAGCGCCTTCGTGCTCGACCGCAGCTGGGGTTTGAGTCGTGGTTTCGATTTTTATGACGATGCTTTTTCCGCCGAGACCTTTCAGAAGAAAGATATCGGCCTGGTGGACCGTCGCGCTGAAGAAAGCGTGACCCATGCGATCGCATGGCTGAAGAAAACTCCGAAGCGTCCTTTCTTTTTGTGGCTGCACCTCTACGATCCGCACAATCCCTACGACCCGCCCGAGCCCTATCGCACCGAGTACAAGGGTCGCCTGTACGATGGCGAAATCGCTTACGCCGATCACGAACTCGGCATGCTGATTGCGTGGCTCAAACAGAACAAGCTTTACGATTCTTCAGTGATTGTAGCCACCAGCGATCATGGTGAGTCGCTGGCAGAACATGGCGAAGACGAACATGGATTCTTCATCTACAACGCGACCGTGCATGTTCCGCTGATCGTGAAAGCGCCTGCTGGCAGCGGCATTCAGCCGGGACGCCGCGCTGAGCCAGTAGAGACTGCCGCAGTCGCCGCGTCGTTATTGGATCTGGCTGGAGTGAAGGATCCGATCGAGCAGCAGTTGCAATCGAAGCCTCTATTCGGTCCAGATGCCGGAAACCACGACGCGCAGAAGAACGAAGTTGCCTACTGCGAGACTTTTTATCCATTCAGTTCATTTGGCTGGAGTCCGCTGCACGCACTGGAGAGCGAGCGGTTTCACTACATCGACGCGCCCCAGCCAGAACTGTATGACCTGGACGCCGACCCTGGAGAGACGCAGAATATCGCCGCGCAGCAACCCGCAACAGTCGCCATCTTTAAGGAGAAGTTGCGGCAGCACCTAGCGCACAATCCATTTACTCGACAGGAAGCGAGCGCTGGAAATCTGAGTCCGGACGCGCAGGAAAAGCTGCGGGCTCTCGGCTACTTCGGATTCCGCGCGGCTGTTTCTTCAGAGCAAGTCAAAGCGGGCCTCGCCGATCCCAAAGACAAGCTCTGGGAGTTCAACGCCATTCTGAAAGCCCAGGACGCATTTCAGCGCAACGACACAGCCCGCGCAGAAGCTCTTCTGAGCGAAGTGCAGGAGCGCGATCCAAAAATTTACGTGATCCCATTTCTCTTGGGCGAGTCAGCGCTGCGGCGTCAGGACTGGGCGAAGGCCGCCGAGCAGTTGCAGCGTTGCCTGGAACTGAATCCAAATTTCGACAACGCCATGACCGGCCTGGCCCGAGCGTTAGCGAAACTCGGCCGCGAGGACGATGCAAAAACATGGCTGAACAAAGCTCTGCAAAGCAATCCGCAGAATTACCGTGCGTGGTATCAGATCGGCTTGCTGGCAGCGGCGAATGATCCGGACGCAGCGCGGTCCGCCTACGAGAAAGCCATTGCGATCCAGCCGAACTTTCCGCCCGGCCAACGCGAACTGGGGATGGTCCTCTTTCAGCAAAAGAACTATGGCGCTGCTGCCCCGCGCTTAGAGAAAGCGATCGCCCTCGGGTTAGAAGACGCCCACCTGCTTAACTTTCTGGGAATTTGCTACAGCCGAGGAAACCGCCCACAGAAGGCAATTCAGAGCTATCAGGCAGCCTTGAAACTCGATCCAAAGCTGGCGGACGCCCACGTCAATCTCGCCTATGCGCTGCAGAATGTTGGCAACGCGAGTCAGGCTCGATCCGAATACGCCGCTGCCTGCCATCTCGAATCAAAGTACTGTGAACTCGTCCCCAAGTCGAAGCGCTAACTACTGGCTGAAAACGGCGTGCGTGCTGTCCAGCGAGCACTTGGGATCGGGAGGCGCCTTCGATTCCGCCATACGGCCGCCACGAAGTGATTTCCACCATTCCAACAAAGGCTTCAATTGCGACTCATAGGGCTTGCGGCTCTTGTTATCGAGGAACTCCATATTCTGGTACTTGGCGTCCCGCGCTACACTGATGGTGATGGTGTGTGCATCCTGGATCACCAGCGGCGTCATGCCCTGTGGGACAACGAGTTCTCGAAGGCCCTTATCCTCAAGTATCCCACCCAGCGCATTCCAGTCGGCGTCCGACAGTTGGCCTTCGAAGACTTTGCGGGTCCGGTCTTTTCCCATCTTCCGGGTTGCCTTTTCGGTATGGAAATGGCGGTCATCAAATACCAGGGTGCAGTATTGCTCTGACGCCATTGTCCCGGCTTGCACCTCGGAGAGCAGGAGCCGAAGGGGAGCAGTACCACTTGCAGAAGGATTCGGGCCTGCTGACGCCGTAAGCCCGATTCCCAGCAGGACGCAAAGGACTATGATCTGACGTGGCATGGTCCTATCCAATGTTCATCGGAACGCAGTACTGCGGTTTTGAGTCGTGCAGGTCCGACTTACTTTTCTTTTCCAGGCCCTCAAACCATTTCATCAGCGGGTTGAGTGCCTTCTTGTAGGGTGCTCCATTGTCCAGGTAAGTGTCCATTCCGCTTGAGGCCCCTGAGCTCATTGAAGTTGTGGCACCAGTCTTCACCCGCTCCCTCACCGTCGTGAAGTGCTGCGGGGTTCCCGCGTGGTCGATTTGTGCATCCAGGCTTTCGACTTCACGCAAAGCGACTGTGTCTGCCGGCAGGTCTGGCGCTTTAGGAGTTGTGATCTTCTTCAGGGCTTCATCGTCCAGGATTGTCTTCAGCTGCTGTAGATCACCCTCCGACAATGTGCCCTCCGCCGACTTGACCTTGGGCTTGCCCAAAGTCGCTTCCTCTCTTTTTTCGAGGACGTAC
>JAYTFO010000437.1:0-6870 GCA_043734305.1 Acidobacteriota bacterium
GTCTGAATCACGACGGGTCGGAAGTGGTTGGCCTGATCTGGTATTGTCCGGGCGCGCAGGGATTCCGCTGGACCGAAGGTCACGGCATGGTCGGTCTGAGTCATCCCCATCACGGAAGTAGCCGGGCGAGCGCGATCTCGGCCGATGGTTCGACGATTGTCGGATTCTTCGAGCATCCCGCGCAGGGATTTCGTCGCGCGGTGCGCTGGACTTCCAAGACTGACCTGTTCACGGGCCGCATGACGCCCGGCGAAGCTACGGTTGTGAGCTCCGATGGATCGCAGATCGGCGGACAAGCAGTCGATGCGACCGGATTTCATGCCTTCTACTTCACCGACGCGTCCGGCCTGATTTCACTCGGTACGGTTTCGGGCATCCCGACCGATGAGAGCGTCGCCAACGGGCTCTCCGAGAAGGGCAAGGTTGTGGGCTGGAGCGGGGATCCATTCTGGGGTACCCCGGAAGCCTTCATCTGGAATGCGGCGAACCCGACCAAGTCGATGCGTTCGCTGACCAAGGTGCTCAAGTCGCAGGGCGCTCAAATACCGAAGGGGATTTATCTCACGAACGCGCTGGCGATTTCTGCCGACGGCACGACCATCGTGGGCACCTGGCTGGACAACAGCTACAACCAGGGAACCTGGATGGCGCACCTCAAATAATTAAATAAAGAACACCGGTTTCATCCTGTGTGTGAGTGACGAGGGCCACGTTCGCATCTGAACGTGGCCCATTTTTGTGGTCACAGGTCACAGATCGCAGGTCGTGGGTCGTGGGTCTTGGGAAACCCCAGCCACGAAGTTTTGGGTAGTGGGCTACTTTGGGCGAGGACGTAATCCGAAGTCGGTTCCGTGCTCGAAGTGACTTTCAGCGCCTTCACGACTGAACGGGTGTTCCGGATGAGGCAAAATGACTGAGCACACGACCTCATGGTTGGCAACCTGCGCAGTCAGGAAGGCCTTCCCATCCATAAGCTCATCAGAGTAGGTGAATTTCATGAGCTGACCGTCTCGACCGACAATTGTCCATTCATCTTGCATTTATTTGCTCCGTTTCTACGCCGCTCTTTCCGCCCTCCGCTGTTCGTAAGCTTCCCAGAGGGCTACAAGGTCATTCACATCCCAGAGTCGATCCGTAACGCCAGCGGCCATCGCTGGACTCATCCGCAGTGTACGGTGAATCTTGATGAAGTTGTAGGCGAAATAATTCAGGGCCGTCGCCGCCGCATGATTCTCTAGCTTCCGAGAAAGGCCGTTAGACAAACGGGTATAACGTCGCATCGTGGTCCGAACCGTCCAATTCTGCCTTTCGACGAACGAAGTAGAAACGTGCTTTGGGTCTGGGTTCCCGCTTACAGCCTTCATGTCGCAGCCTATGCACTTCGCCGGAGAGTAGCGCGTCTCGTTGTCCATCGGAGCGCGATAGACCTTGTGCAACTGGGCATAATCCACTTCGCTTCCGAACGCATCCTCAATCACGTTTACATAGGTTTTCAGGGCATCCGTGGTCACCTGTACGCGACCTTTGACGCGACGGGCTAGATCGTCCACGAAGTCTTTGGCGGTCGCTAAATCGCGTTGCCCGAGTCGCCATGAAGGGACTAATTTGCTATCCGCATCCACAGCAACCCAAAGCCAAACGTCGCCAGCATCAGGGCATTTGCGTGCAATCTCTTCTGTCCGATTCTTGTCTTTGCAGTAAATCCATCCCCACATTTCGTCGAGCTGAAGTCGCTTGCAGCGCAGGTTTTGGAAAGCATAGTCCTGATATGCGGCGCAGACTTCGCCCACCTCAACCAAGAGCCGCATTACGGTTTTCTTCGCGATTCCGGTCATGCGGACAGTGCCCCTGATAGAGCATCCTTCGATGAGGCAATTGATAACTTGCACTCGCGCTTCACTTGTAAGGCGATTCATAATGACATAATACTACTAAAGCGTATTAGCATTGTCAATTGTATTTATAGAGTCAATTCATCACAAGCAGGGAGCCCGGTACTGGTCTGGTTTGAAAAGTCCTATAGCATCTGCTTGCGAGATGCGTGGCGGAAAAAGAGGGGACGAAGAATCCCCTTGC
The DNA here is from genome assembly GCA_043734305.1 of Acidobacteriota bacterium. Taxonomy (GTDB): domain Bacteria; phylum Acidobacteriota; class Terriglobia; order Terriglobales; family Acidobacteriaceae; genus Acidiflorens. Next base: position 2,077 of record JAYTFO010000437.1, read on the forward strand.
GCCGTAAGTTGTTTTGCTATATAGATTGAATTGCAGGAAAGCCTGAGTGGGTTCGGTCTAAGTTTCTCGGCCTATTCCGAACCCGCTCGGCTGGGAAGCGAGGTGTTGGTATGAGTAGAAGACTGGGGGGCAGCGAAAGCTGCCCCGTACAATCCTTTGCTCTTTTTTTGTATACCACGGTTGTACCGGAAATCAAAGGGGGAAATGGTCATGGCCCATGAGAATTCAGACCTCATGTCCGCTTTCATCGCGGATATAGAAAAGAAGATTGCCTCACTTCAGGCAATTTTGGTATCGCTGAAATCCGCTTCGGCCTTGGGAGCACTTGGGACAGCGATGGACGGAATATCCATGCCATCTGGGACATCACTAGGCGGCGATGTAAGCCAGCCTATTGACCTGCCAGAAGGCGCGTTCCTCGGGAAGAGTGTTCCCGCCTGCGTGAAGCTTTACTTGTCAGCCGCGAAGCGCAAGAAGACCGTTAAGGAAATTGCTTCTGCACTCCGCGACGGTGGAATTGAATCCACCTCTGACAACTTCGACAACGTTGTCACGGGTGCTCTGTTCCGGCTCAAGAACGGGGGAGAGGTTCTGCGCTTCAAAGATGGGTGGGGCCTTCCAGAATGGTACCCAGCTCACATACGAGCTGCCGCGCCTTCAGGAAAGCAGCCGAAGAAAAAATCCAAGAAGAATGGGCGAAAAATTAAGTCAGTCAAACTGCTCAGTGATGGATCAGAAAAACCAGCATCACAAAAGGGAACAACAAATGGGCGCATTCTGCAATTTTTGCAGGGCAAGTCCGACGGTGAGTATTCACTCGCCGAGATTGCGGGCCATATAGGGATAGGTGAACGCGGTGCCCGTTTGTTGATCGGGAAGCTAGTGAAAGCCGGCCGGGTAAAAATGAGCGCCCCTGGTATGTATAGGGGCGTTGCTCCATGGGCAGTCGCTGGAGACTAGAACCAAGGAAAGGCGAAGTGAGGATGACGATCAAAGCTCCATACACGCGTCGCGACATTTCCAAAATGCAACCCGACATCTGTGGGCGTTACCACGATTTGCTACTAGCGAACAATCCAGCAGCGTATGAGGAATTATTGGACGAATACCAGCCGGGGATTTCGGCAGAAGAAAAAGCAGTACTTCTCGCTGATTTTAAGCTCGGCGCTGAACTTCTCGTGCGGCGGCGCTGGCGGCGTCCAAAATCTCTGTAGCATTCCTATCCGCTCGCTCACGATCTTCCGGTGTCATCTTGCCACGTGCTTTTTGGATAACACGATGGGCTCTTTCGGCCAAGCCCCTAATCGTTGCGTCCAATTCACGATCTTCGATTTCCAACTGACTCTCTGGTTTGGACGCGGTTGCCATACGATGCGAGCCTTTCTTGTGAAGATTCTCTTTGGCCATAAAGTCTACCCTATCTGTCAAGATTCGGGTGCGAAAGTGACTCTGGTGACACTCCCTTTAGATTACGCTAAAGCGGTTTTGGATGGCAGGCGACGTGCCTATTTAGCTCTTTTTTCCCAGCGAGATTTTGCTGCCTTTAAAGCCCTTTCCTTGCGCTCTTCGGCGGTCATGGTTATCAGACTACGCTTCCCGCCTATTCGACCGCCCTTTACGCCCATCTTTGACATGATCCGAGAAACCTCGGCTGGCACTCTGGGTTTAGGCTTGCTGATTTCGCCCGGCTCCTCGATTGACCGCTGTACCATCTGAAAAGCGGCTTGGTTTACGTCGGAAGGTCTGGTGCTAATACGCTTTGGCATGGCACCAGTATGCCACGCCTTTCCCAAACCTCAAAATTCAAAGTAGCCCACTACCAAGTTTTGAATTGAATCGCAGGCCCTCGTTGTTCCATCCTATAATAGTACGTGAACTCCGAGCGACTCTTTCTTACTGCCGAGTGGCGCAATTTGGCGATGTTGAACTATGAAGTAGACGCTCGTCTGCTTCTTCCCTTTGTGCCCGCTGGCACGGAACTCGATCGATGGAATGGGAAAGTGTTCGTCAGCCTGGTGGGGTTTCGTTTCCTGAATACCAGAGTCCTCGGCGTAACTATTCCGTTTCATGCAAATTTCGATGAAGTGAATCTGCGGTTTTATGTGCGTCGTCAGGAAGGGGCTGAAGTCCGCCGAGGGGTGGTTTTCATTCGCGAAATTGTTCCGCGGTGGGCGATTGCGTTTGTGGCGCGCACTGTCTACAACGAAAACTATATCGCGTTGCCGATGACGCACGAGATTCGTTCGGTCGGCGACGGTGGGCTGGCGGTCGCGTATCGCTGGCGAGCAGGGACGTGGAACGCGATCCGGATTGAGGTCGAGGGCAAGCCCGACCTGGCGCGCGACGGCTCGCAGGAACAATTCATTACCGAGCACTACTGGGGATACGCGGCTCAACCGGACGGCGGTTGCGTGGAATATCGTGTCACGCATCCGGCGTGGAGAGTGTGGTCCGCGAAGCACGCTGAACTTGAGGGCGATGTGGAAGGGCTTTATGGAAGGGACTTGGCGGCGGTGTTGAGAGGGGAGCCCGCGTCCGCTTTCTTGGCTGAAGGGTCGGAGGTTACGGTGATGCGGGGGCGGAACCGTAAGACGCGTTACTTCTTGCGACCGGAATCTCTTGTTCTCAAGAAAAGGAGCTGGAACCGTTAACTTTGCAATTTCCCGACATCTACGGCGCGGCGGGCGAGGTGCCCGCCGGACTGCCGGCAAGTTGCCGGCGCTACTCTCTAGAACAGCGCCGTCGATCTCCGCTTCCAGTTCTTGCCTTTTTCCTTTGCAATATTTTCGACGTCGTTGACATAGGCGCCGGTTTGGGTCAGGACGTGGTGCAGGTCGTTGCCGAGGCTGATGAAGGTGAAGCCTTTGTCCATGAACTCGCCGACACGGGAAGTGCCGAACAGGAAGATTCCGAGGATGACGTTATTCTTGCGGGCCTGGTCCACAAGTTTTTGCGTGGCGGCGCCCAGTTCCGGTGAAGTGTACATGTGAGGGAATTCGTATTTGTTGTAAAGGCCCATCGACATGCAGAGATCGTTTTGTCCGAGGAAAAGAATATCCACGCCGGGGACGGCGGCGATCTCGACAATGTTTTCGATGCAGGAAGCGGTCTCGACCTGCAAGGCAATGATGCCCTCGTTGTTCCAGCTGCCCGCGTAGCCGAGGAGTCCGGCCTTGTTCATGCTGCGCTGCGGAAAATAAACCGAGCGCGTGCCGACGGTCGGATACTTCGTGCAGCTGATGGCGATGCGCGCTTCTTCGGCAGTGTTGATGTAGGGGACCAGGACGCCGCCAGCGCCGAGGTCGAGAGCCTGCTGAATGCCGGGACGATCGTCGTATCCGCCGACCCGCACCATGGACTGTGCGCCGCCGTTCGCAATGCCGCTGAGCATCGCGGAGAGCTTTTCGTAATTCATGGGACCGTGCTGGGTGTCGACCAACAACCAGTCGTATCCGCTGTGCGCGAGTTGCTCGGCGACGGTGGGGCTGTGCGAGTTTACGAACAGGCCCAGCTTGGGCGTTCCGGCGCGTAACTGTTTCTTGAATTCTCCACCACTGAGCGCGGCGTCTGGCATATAGAGATCCTCCTGAAATGCGTTGAGAGAGTTCGTGAAAAAATGCGTTTGAAAATGGGATTCAGTGTAACGAACCACGCGTGAGTGCGGCTAGGCCAGGTAAGGACTTTTTTGTGGGAGACGTGACCGTAGGGCAAGGTCAGAGGGCAGACGGCAGATTGCAGAGGTGAAGAGCGAATTGCAGAAGTCAGAAGTCAGATTGCAGAAGTCGCCATTCACCGTTCGAGGTGCGTAGGCGTTGACATCGGGTTTTTCACCTCTGCCCTCTGCAATCTGCCCTTCACTTCTGCAATCTAACTTCTGACTTCTGCAATTATGCCCAGACCGGGACGCTGGGGGCTCAAAAACCCGTGTTTTTGGCTGATTTTGAGGGGGTACCTCATTGAAAACCGCATAAAATCTGCACAAAACGCTATTTTTCCACAGCCGAAGTGCGATAAGATGCGATGGTTCCACAAGAAAACTCGTTTGTCCCCCAAGGAGGACTCATGGCATCTGGCATGACTAAAACTCAACTGACCCGTCATCTGGCGGAGAAACTCGAAACCAACAACAAGACGATAGCCTCATTTCTAGAGCACCTCGCGGACACCGCGATCAAAGAAACCAAGAAGAACGGTGTGTTCGTTGTGCCCGGCCTGGGCCGCCTGGTGAAGGCGCACCGCAAAGCCCGCATGGGACGCAATCCGCAAACCGGTGAACCGATTCAGATCAAAGCCAAGACCGTCGTGAAGTTCCGCGTGGCCAAGGCAGCGAAAGACGCAATCGCTCCGAAAGGCAAGTAGTTTGCATTGCGTGTCGGACAGTCTTGTCCGACAAAAGTTGGCAGCAGAGAGAAGGCCGGCGAGAGCCGGCCTTTTTTTGTTTGTCATCCAGCGCGCGTAAAGCTGAATCATCACAAATCTTGAACGAGTGCATCACACACCACCCGCCCTCGCATTCCATATACTGATCCTGTGTCCGCTGATGTCGATCTGATGGAGCCACTGCGCCGTTACTGGGGATACGACTCCTTTCGTCCCAGACAGGAAAGTGTGATCCGCAGTCTGCTGGCGGGGCGGGACACGTGCGTGGTGATGCCGACGGGTGGAGGGAAGTCGCTCTGCTATCAGCTTCCGGCCGTAATTTCCGGCAAGACGACCATCGTGGTTTCTCCCTTGATCGCGCTCATGCAGGATCAGGCGGCGCAACTGGCGCAAATGGGGATCCCCGCTGCGGCG
>JAYTFO010000438.1:0-4862 GCA_043734305.1 Acidobacteriota bacterium
GGTTCGCGGCGGCTATGACGAGGCGATCCACATGGCTTCGCGGGTCAAGCTTTTTACCAACGCCACCAGCCTTGGGGGCACGGAAAGCCTGATTGAGCATCGTGCTTCGTCGGAAGGGCCGGGAACGCAAGTCCCACAGAACCTTCTGCGCGTGTCGGTCGGATTGGAACACGTCGACGATCTGATTGAAGATTTACTGCAGGCGATCGGGTAAGTATTTCCGGCGCTAACTCGACTGGGAAATTCACCGAGCGGGCGATGAAGCAGAACCTGGGCGACTCGCTGTGAAGAGCGAGCGCCTTTGCGCGGTCAGCCTCTGCCAAAATCTTCATCACCGGCCTCAGCAGCACGCGAACGGAGTTCCTGCTGCCCTACGACGGCGAATGCTTCCTGCGCACGGTCGGCGTTGATGTGAGCCTGCTGCTCGGATTGCGCCGTTCCTTCGCCCGCCAGTGCATGGATTGGACGGAACGCCATCACCACATCGGAGGCGCGGTAGGCGCGGCGATGCTTACAGGGTTTCTAGAAAAGAAGTGGGTAGCCCGCATGCGCGACACTCGCGCGGTTCGTATTACCCATGAGGGGCAGCAGGTGTTTGAAAGGGTATTTACGATTCGGTGCGCTGCGCTGAGAAGTCAGCGGAATCCATAGGGTTTGTTCGGTGGAATAAAAAAGCCGCGACCTGGATCCGGAAAAATTTGTGCGCTGAAAAAAGTCGGGCGGCCGGAGCGTAGCGCGGCCACCCGATTAGCGTTTTAAGGTTGTGCAAGTCATCGTTCAGGAGCGAACTGCGCTACTGAACGACGAGCGTCAGGTTCGTGGTTTGCGTCGGAGCGTTGACGCCTGTGCCCGTTGCAGCGACAGTCACGGTGTAGCTTCCAGTGGGCGTACCGGCAATAGTGCTGCCGCAGCCCGCTAGAGCGAGGATCGCCAGAAGCAGCAACCCAAGCGCGACGCCCGTTTGACGGCGCCCCCTCTTGTTTCCACCTGCCAGGAAGATTCCAAAGAGGCCGAGCCCACTGAGCCTCCAAAGAGTCGCGCCCCCGGTCTTTGGACCGGGTTGAACGGCATCGGGGTCGGAGTTGCGTGCGGCGGTCGTTGTGATCGTGACGACTGTGGCGAACGGGTTGGCGCCGTTGACGGCGATCGAAGCGGGGTTGAATGAACATGTCGCCTTGGCGGGCAAGCCAGTGCAAGCGAAGGAGACCGTTCCCAGGTAGTGGTTCTTGCCGGTCAGCGTAAGGTCGTAGTTGGCCGGGGAGCCAGCTTTGACGGTGGCGGTGGAGGATGCGGCGACCACCGTGAAAGTGGGTAGGATCCCCGCTCCGCTATTGTTCAGCAGCACGGTGACACCCAGGAAGTCGTCGCCTGCAGTGATCACATCGGTGGCTCCATCGCCGTTTACATCGGCTAGGACCAAGCCGAAGTTGTAGCCGCCGGACGCATATTCGTGCGGGGCGGAGAATGTACCATCGCCCACGCCGAACAACGTGGCGACGGTGCCGTACTCCGAGTTGGTGACGATGAGATCGGGCTTCCCGTCCGCGTTGAGGTCGAAGATTTTAATATAGGCGGGGTAGGGCTGATCGAGGTTTGCATCTTGCACGCTAGTCGGGATTAACGAAGGAGACTGGAAAGTTCCGTCTCCGTTCCCGAGCGCAACCGCGACCCCTTGGCTAGCGGAACCATCCTCGACGCTGAAGACAAGATCCGCCTTGCCGTCTCCGTTGAGGTCGCCGACTGCCGCGGCAAAGTTGTGGTTGAAGCCCGCCGCAACATCGGTTTCAGGGTTGAAAGTACCGCTGTTATCGGACTTGCCCAGTAAGATCGCAACGCCGTTGCTGGGCTTAGAGTCGAGGGGAACGACGAGGTCCAGATAGCCATCTCCGTTGACGTCGGCTGCGGTGAGGTTATCGGCAAATTGGGAAAGGGGATAGCTTGTGGGCGCGGAGAAGTTGCCCGCGCCGTCGCCCAGGAGCACGCCGATATCTAATCCGTTGGCTACGGCCAGATCGACTTTGCCGTCGTGGTTAAAGTCGCCGGTGACGACGTAATAGGGGGTGGCCTCGGTCCCGACATCTGTGGTGAACGTGGTGGGGTTTAAGGTAAACGTACCGTCTCCTATGCCGAGGAAGACCTCCGCGACGATAAGGCTCTGGTCCACGGCAACGATGTCGAGCTTACCGTCGCCGTTAAAGTCGGCTACGGCGACGCTCCCGAGATGGCCGCCGGAGCCGTAGTTGACGCCGGGCATGAGGCTGCCATCGGCGCGGGATAGGAACACCGTAATGCCGAGAGCGCTATTGCAGCAACCGGAGATCACGAAATCAGGCTTGCCGTCGCCGTTAAAATCGCCGGACGCAATGTCGAAACCGTACGAGTTGGTGGAGCCGTAGTAGTTGAGGGCGGACAGGAAGGTGCCGTCGCCGTAACCCTTGAGAAATACATAACTGAACTCGGCGTCGCTGACGATGATGTCGGCTTTGCCGTCGCCGTTAAAGTCGCCGACTAACGGTGGCTGTTGCGGGTAACCGCCAACGGCATAGCCAATGGTGGGAACCGAGACGGTGCCATCGCCTTTGCCCAGCAGAACCGTAACGTCGGAGCTGTTGAGATTGGAGAGCAAAATGTCCGCTTTGCCGTCGCCGTTGACGTCGGCGATGGTGGCGGCTCGGGGCTGGGTGTTCGCGGAGGAGCCGTCCGGAGCCGCTGCAGCGGAGTAGTAGACCCCGGTTTGAAAGGTGCCGTCGCCGTTGTTGACGTAGACCGTGATGTTTTGATCGTTGCAGTTGGCGGCGACGATTTCGGGTTTCCCATCGCCGGTGAGATCGCCCGCGGCTAGGTTGCAGGTGTCGTAGACGGCGTTGGGAGTCAGTAAATCGGATCCGGCCTGGGAAAAAGTGCCATTCGATTGTAAATAGACGTCCACTTGTTCATTCGTGTAATTCAAGCCTGCGAAGTCCAACTGCCCGTCGCCGTTAAAGTCGGCAAAGACGATGCCGTCGGGCGATTGTCCAGCCAGGGGTGTAGAGAATCCGTTCTGGAACGTGCCATCCCCGTTGTTGTAGAGAAACCAAACCTGGCCGGGGCTCGAGGTATCGACAGCAAGGATGTCGAGTTTACCGTCCGCATTGGCATCGGTCAGAACGGCCCCTTGCAGACTGCTGGTGGAAATTCCGAAAGTTCCGCCCTGCGCGGCGTGGGTAAACTTGGCGTCGCCATTGGCGTCGCTGATCCACACGTCAACACTGGAGTTGGGGCCGGGATGAAACTGAACCACATCGGCTTTGCCGTCGCCGTTGAGGTCGCCCACAAGAATGGGGTCATTGGTGGTGAGCGTGGTGAGAACTGGCGCTTGGAAGGTGCCGTCGCCGTTGCCAAGCGTAACAGAGATGGAATAGATGGTGTTGCCGCTGACGATACTGCGGACCAAGCCGACCACGTCGGCCTTGCCGTCGCCATTGACGTCAGCCTTGAAGATTCCCTGTTGCGCACTGCCGCCAGCGGGGATTTCGGTGGCGCTGATAAAGCCGATAGTAGCGGCGCCGGCGCCATTTCGAGACTGCGATCGGGCGCGGGCGAAATGGGCACGGCCCTGCCGGGAGGCGACGGGCAGTATTTCGGCGGCCCGATTCGCGTGACGCGGACTGCCGTTGCCTGCGGCCACACGTTTTCCCTCACGAGGAACGTTGAATTGGCTGGAGTAGGGGTTGGGAGACTGCGAGCCAAAGCTCGAAATAGAAGCCAAGGCAACGACCAATGGTAAAGCCAAATATTTGTTCATCCGGAAAACGCTCCATTTTTGGAAAATTTGATTTTGGGGCCTGACAAGATACGAGCCGCACGATGGTTCGGGCGAAACTCGACTTACAATCCCAACTTCGGCAGGGAGGAATTATTCTTGAGGAGAATTTTCCGGAGGTTCCACCCGGATGGACATAGCAGACTTCGAGTTTGATCGCTTGCGTGTGTTCTTCAAGAACCTTGTGTTACAGATCCCGAGCTCCGCGTATCTCCGGCGGTGCGCCGAGGTCCATGAAGCGGGAATCGCGCGCTTCTTCCTGTACCGAACTCAGAGCGACCGTGACCTCGCGAATGTAGTAGACGGTTCCCGCCAGCAGGCAGATCAGCGCCAGAACGAAGAGAATTACCGCGAGAACCGCCGCGTCTTTCCAGTACAGCCCGAAACCCAACAGCAGGCACGAACTGATCGTCCCAGCCAGCGAAACCAGGGTCAGCAGGAAGCAGCGGCGAATTAGTTCTGCACGTTGCTCGATGGAGTGGATTTGCGCCGTGTAGGCTTCCGCCTCATGTTCCCGGCCATTTTTGGTGGCATCGTATCTTGCATGGGTATATTGCCGGAGCCGGGTGACCATGCCCATGAGCCGCACGTTGATGGAAAGAATGAGCAGCCCCGTAGCGGACACGAAAATGGCGGGCGCTAAGAAGGCTTGAAACAGACGGCTGATATCAGGCATGAGATGGGAGTGCTATCAAACCTGGGCGGCTTCGCAAAAATATGGAACGCGAAAATTTCAATCAGTTTGTAGCAGCCGGACCTGTAAGCCGAATTTTGTCCGCCATTGCTGGCGGGACGGTCATTCCTGTTCAGGTCTCACAGTGCTGAGAGTTCTCGCAACCGTTCCAGTAAACTACCTACGCGAGCTTGGCTTGCCGAATCCGGCAAAAGATACCCCGGAAGGGCATCGAGACATTGCGTAGTCGAAAGCAATCGGCTGATCTCCGAAGCCACGTAAGTCCGTACATCATCAGGCGCGGATCGTAGTTCATCAACGAGCTGTGGCCTCCCGTCGATGACAGCGATCAAATCTTCCAGATCGTGACTCGAAAAATAGTCGTTT
>JAYTFO010000439.1:0-11827 GCA_043734305.1 Acidobacteriota bacterium
GCCGGCATCGCCTGATACGTGTAGCGCTGCATCCAGGACGGCACCGACAAGATGTGCTTGTCCTGCAAATATTTCCGGATGGCTTCTTCATCCTGACGCTCGTGCGCGATTTCTTCTTCTATGGAGGCAGGAATCCGCATCTCACCCGCGCCCCGGTTGCGATGCTCCTCGTAGGTTTGAAAAGCAACGGAGCGGGCCCACTCGTTCTGCCCGATCGCAAGCAATTGCTCTGGCGAGTAAGGCAGGAGCGCGACGTTCTTGAGAAAAAAAACATAGCCTTCCCTTCCCAGCGCGCCTTGCGTCGTCATGGAGGACAGCTTCCCGCCGAGCCAATCGCGGTAATTCTCCAGCGCTTGCACGGCGGACTCGGCGGCAGCATCGATCTGCTGTTGCGCTTTCGCATCGAGCAGCGGCTTCAGTTCGCGGACGGATGTAAGCAGGCGAGGCCGGATATCGTTCAACTGACCGATAGACAATTCCGCGAAGGGCTGCACCGGCTCCGTCAAATTCTGGCGAGCACTGTCCAGGATTTTGGGGATCGCATGCAACGTGGCGACAATGTTCGAGGCGCGCTCACTCGATATCGGTGGAGGTTGAAGTAAAAGATGAAAGTATGCCCCTAATGCCTGATCAAGATAAAAGTTCGGGTTGCGTCGCCACGCCCTGGAAAGTTCCAGTTCCCACCGGGCTCGGGCAATCGCCGACCCAATCAGCCGATAGTCCACTTGCCGAGGCACTGGCCACTTCGAAGCATCCATCGCGTTCCAGCGACGATCAAATTCGCTAACCTGCTTGCGATAGGACTCAACCGCTGCGGGTGACCAGTCCGGCACCCAACCGTCCGGGCGTTCGAGGCGCGGGATATCGTCGGTGGAAACGGGCATCTCGGCAGCGCGCCATGCCCAGAAGTCGCGCGCCAGATCGTCAAGGGCATCGGCATGCGCAGTCGACGCAAAAACGACAGCCAGTAACGCAATACACAGTGTCTTGATTGTCAGACGTAAGCGTTTATCGGTCATGGTTTCATTTCTCTTAGAGTTCATTTCTTAGCGGCCTGTGGAGAAGAACGCAACAATGCAAACCACAATTTTCAGAACTGTGAAGGCCGGGTCACGGTGCAGGTTGCGCACCACGCAGCGCGTCATCCATCGGCTGATTGTTGTGCATCGGTTCGGTCTGCACGTGCCAGCCGTTGTCGAAGCTTCGAAATCCCACGGTCGAGCGATAGCGCACTCCGCTGTCGTACAACGCTGCACCGACTTCGTTCATCGCCACCCAATGCCAGAGAAATTCTACGTCGGCAAAATTGCCGACCTTGCTGATGCCGGTGATGTCCACGATTTCCCGTTGCGCGACGGGGATCGGCATCACAGTGCCGCCACGTGTGGATTCAGAAATTAACGACCGGAAGGCATCCACGCCATGTGGCGACAGAATAACATCCCAGCAAGGAGCGGGATCTACCGCGGCTGGGCATTTCTGTTGCGTCCCGATGATCCATCCATGGCGTTGCAGCACCAGCGAATCGGGAGAACTAAAATCTTTGTTCGAGACGACCCCGGTCTTGAGCCAGAACACCTGCGGCGCTTTGAACGCGTCCGTCGCGGAGATCAGATCCGCGGCCAGACGCCGATTCAGAAAATCGCGCGGAGAGCACGCCGGCGCCAGACACAACAACATCGTCAATAGAAGTGCCTTGAGAGTCCCCATGAACAAATTGCCGATTACGGGTGCGAGAGGATTCTAACCAATTGCGCGCGCCGCTGCGGAAGAAAAGGGCGGGCGGCAATCTGGCCATCGAACTGGCGGGACCAGCGTCCGGGAAGCGGCGTATGACAGCCCGGGCAATTCCCGTCCGCCGTCACAAGATATTCCTCGATGAAGTACCCATCTCGCCGGACGAGCGTTTCGCCGCACTGATGGCAATGCGTGTTCTCCAGTTCATCCACCTGCCCGGGAAGATTCCCGGCATACACGTAGCGCAGGCCAGCCTCGCGTCCGATGGCGGCCGCACGCCGCAAGTCTTCGGCGCGTGTGTCGTCGGGCGAAATCATCTTGTAATCTTTGTGGAAAGCCGTGACGTGCCACGGAATATCTGGTGAGACGCTGCCCACGAACTCCGTCAGGTGTCGCAGTTCGTCGTTACTGTCGTTGAAGCCCGGGATGAGCAACGTAACAATCTCCAGCCAGATGCCCATGGCATGAAGCCGACGAATTGTATCGAGAATGGGTTGCAAGCGTCCGCCGAGTTGGCGATAGTGGCGGTCGTCGAAACTTTTCAAATCGACTTTGTAGAGATCAACCCACGGCCGCAAATACTCCAGCACCTGCGGAGTGCCGTTACCGTTCGAGACGAACGCCGTCAGCAGCCCAGCCTCTCGTGCCGCGCGAAAAATTGCGACCGCCCACTCGCTCGTGATCAGCGGCTCGTTGTACGTACTGACCAGCACCTTCGCGCCCTGAGCCAAAGCATCCTGCACAAGCAATTCAGGAGTCGCCTCCAGCGGCGCAGAAACAGCATTCGGATCGCGCAGCGCCTGCGACGTCACCCAGTTCTGACAATAGGAACAATGCAGATCGCAACCCAACATTCCGAAACTGTAAGCGAGCGCTCCGGGATAAGCATGAAAGAACGGCTTCTTCTCAATCGGATCGCACTGCACTCCACCAACGTATCCCCATGGCACGAAGAGTGTCCCGCCGCGGTTGTAGCGAACCTTGCAGACGCCGGGCTGTCCGTCCGGAATTGGGCAACAATGTCCGCACGAATAGCAGCGCACGCGATTGCGATCCAGCTTCTCGACAAGGTGGGAGTCAGCCTCTCGAACACGCGAATCGAGGATGTCGCGGAGGGTGGCCACGAGATTATTCTAAGCCTTATCTTTTGTTCGGGCGGAGGGGGTGAATTCCTCTGTGACCCCTGTGTCCTCTGTGGTGGAGAAAAAAGCCATTACCACAGGGAGCACAGGGGTCACAGGGCAAAGAAAGTCTCAGAGGTGGGTAGGGCGTGTTCTCAACGATGAATTGATTTTGATCTGACTTACTTCGCCACGGATTTTGCCACGCGGCGTTGGCTCAGCCAATTGTCCGCTTGATGCTGCGCCGCCGCGACCTGGGCCGGCGTCATCTGCAACTGGAGCCCTTGCAGCCGCGATTCCATGGACGAGTCCCCCTGATTGAGCGCAAGAGTCGACCAGAAATACGCTTTGGAAAGATCCTTGGGAACTCCGCGCCCGGCCCAGTAATAAGCACCCGTCGTGGCTTGGGCGTCGACGTATCCCTGATTGGCGGCTCGTTCAAACCACCGCACCGCCTGAACATCGTCCTGCGGAACTCCTTCACCATTGTGAAAGCGCGTGCCCAGCATCCATTGCGCGTACGCATCGCCCTGCTCCGCGAGGGCGCGCAAGTCGCCGAAAGTCGTTGCAGACGTGATGTGCTTGGTCGCAGTCGGCGCGGCGCCGACTGGGGCCGTCGTTGGACTACCTGCCGCTGCCGATTTCCTCTGCCAGATTTTCTCAATCCTCGGTGCCAACAAGTATCCTGAAACCATTGCCAAAGCGCCGAGGGTCAGGACCAGCAAAATGATATGAGTGAGGCGTACCGGCACTCCCCGCAAAGGCTCTTGCGCTTCTCTTTCCTGCTCCCACACGGCTTCCCGAATAGTGCTGACTGTGGGCGCGGACTGGGCGGCGACCGGCGTGGATACTTGAACAATCGGATTCTGTGCGCGGACTATAACCGGCTGCGCCTTAGGAACAAGTTCGACCAGCCGATCCAAAACCGTCTCGTGAACGTCCGCAAAAGCCCGCGCGTGCGGCGAGAAAATTTCGATCAGCCCGACCACCCGGAAATCGGCGACAATCGGCGTCGCCAGAATCGAGCCGATCCCCAGCATGCGGCAGATTTCGCGATCCACCCGCTGGTCGGCTTCTGCATCCTCGCAGGCCACCATGCGGCCACTGCGAACGCATTCTCCGGTGAGTCCCTGTTTCGCATCCACGGATGTGCCCAGCGGCAGAGCGGGTTCGCCGGCGCTGGCGCGGCAAATCATCTTGTCGTCGGTGAGGAACGCCAGCGCAGCCCCGCTGGCTCCGGTCAGACGCAGAGCGCGTTCGGTGATGAGATGGAGAGCTGCATCAAAATCAGCGGCGGCACGCACATCGCTGCGCACGTCATCAATCGCCGATAGCGTCTCGTTCAGGTCTGCAACCGGCGCGGCCACGGCAGGCTGCAAAATCGGAGTCGGTGCGGGAACCTTTTTTTCAACGAGCGCGAAAGGTGGCTCACTTCGCGCCGCATTCTTCATAGCCGCGGCCAACAGATTCACCAACAGCCACTCTTTAAGAACGCGCCGCGATGGCTCTGCGAGTCCAGAAAATTGAATGCCGCCGCGGCCAGCGCCATCGCCCCAAACAACCTTACCCTCGCCTTGGATATAAGACTTAGTTTCAGGCAGATCGAGAGAAAATGTGATGGGCTGGTTTACTTCCATCCGTCCGCTGGTCTGAACCGAGAAGCCGTCTTCATTCAGGTCCAGCAACTCGTTCAACTCAAGGACCATCCCGGCGCTCGGGCCTTTGAAACTGGCATAGACCGGAGAATGGAGTTTGTGGCGAATACGGCGTCGGCGTTCGCCGACGAGGCGCCCGGTGGTTGCGTCCCGTAGCTTGATGATGCTCAGTTCCATGGGTTAGTTCCATGGCCAAAGACGCATCCATATTACCCCAATCGTCAATCATGAGGGGGGATTGGATCACTGGGGCAATACGTTCTAGAGATTGGCAGCCAGATACTGAACGGCGCTTGGGGCTGTGGTTTCGGGGACTTCCACGGTGGACAGCACCCGATCCAGGGCGTCGGCAAGGGCCACGGGGAATACTGAGGTGATGAGGTTCACGTCCAGTTGCAGGCCGCGTTGGCTATATACGCGGTACACCGTCAGCGACCCGCGCCGCCGGTTCGAGGTCGTAACCAACTCCAGCGTCAATTTCCACGAGGGCATGCTTGAGATCGAAACAATGTGCGGAATCTTGGTCCAATGAAAGGCCTTGGATGGCTCTCCGAAGCCCTTCTGATCGCCGGACATGGACTTCAATTGCATTTCGACGGCATCGAAGTCGTTACCCTGGAAGGCCGCCAGTAGAATTCGGCGGACCTGATCGTAGTCGGCTGCGACTTTTAGTTCCTCGACCGCGCGGCGGATGGAAAGATTGTTGATTACGATCTGGCGCTGCTCCATGGTCCGTAACGCCACCCGCCTCAACTCACCGAACTCCAGATAATTCAGGTGCTGGACGCCCAGCCAAACGCCCGTCCCCACCACCGCCAGCACCAGTCCCAAAGTGCTGCCGGTAGGCCACAGCAGGAACAAACTCAACATCGCAAACACCGCAGAAACCGCGTACAGCACGATGACAACCTGACGATGTGACAAGCCCAACTGCAGCAACTTGTGATGAATATGTTCGCGATCGGCGGTGAAAATCGGGCGCCCGCTGATCAAACGACGCAGGACCGACAGGGCCGTTTCCAGAATCGGCAGGCCGCAGGACACAACCGGAATCGCAACCGCCACCAGGGTCGGCGCTTTTTGCGCCCCGGTCAGGGCCAGCGCACTCAATACGAATCCGATAAAGAGGCTGCCAGAATCGCCCAGAAAAATTGTCGCCGGATTAAAATTGAAACGCAGAAATCCAAGAATCGCTCCGGCCAACGCCACGCTCATCAGCGACTCCAACCATGATTCATTGACCAGAGCCACCACAAAGAACACTACCGTCGAGAACAGAGCAGAACCGGCGGCCAAGCCATCCAAGCCGTCAATCAGATTGAAGGCGTTGGTGATGGCGACTACCCATAACACCGTCAGCGGCAGGCCGACGATCCAGGGCAGACTGTGCGCCCCGAACAAGACCGGCAACTCGAGAATACGCATCCCACCCGCAAACAGCATGATGGCGGCGATCACTTGCACGGAAAACTTGAGGTAGGGGCCGGCCCCATGCAGATCGTCGTAAATGCCGAGAGCAAAAATCAGGCACGCCGGAACGTAAATACGAAGCAGCGTGGCCGGGGCCAGTCCCTTCAGCAAGCTTGGATAGAAGAAGGCAAGGCCAAACCACAGAATCAAACTGCAGGAAAAGGCGAGGAAGATGGCAACGCCGCCGAGTCGCGGAAGTGGAGTCTGATGGACATGCCGTCCGTCTCTTGGAAGTGAGATCCAGCCGCGACGCGCAGCCACGTCGCGCACCTGGCGTGTCGCCATGAACGACAGAACCAGGGAAACCACGAATATCCCTAAAAACAAAGGTGTCAAAATCCGACAATCCTTCCGGCCAGAATTCGTCCAGGTCTCACACCGGGTACGATGTCGCGAAAGTTTTCAATGCATCCCAAATTGGAACTCTTTTTGATCTCTAGCACTATACAACTCGTGGTTGACCGTGGGCAATGCTTCCGCAATCATCTACCTGTGGAAAACTTCTTACGCCCTTACCGGCAAGCAGCCCCCGTCGCGGCAAGCCAGCATCTGTGCCTGTGCTAGACTCGATGACACGCGTTAGACCCCAGGAGCCTAGTATGTTTCGGCGGACCCGCCGTCCCGGTTTGCAGAGCTTGCATCTGTTAATTCTCAGTTTGCTGACCCTGCCCGCTCTCGCCCAAACCACGGTTCCGGGCGAGGTTGCGGCGATTCCGTCGGCGAACAACGCGGCTTCCCCGGCGGCTCCACCCGCGCCTATCAGCTCCACCGCCAGACTCGGCGCCGGCGATCTGATCGAACTCAGCGTTTACGGAGTCCCCGATCTCAACACCAAGGCGCGTATCGGAAACAGCGGAGACGTGTACCTCCCTCTCGTCGACTATGTGCATATCGCCGATCTTTCCGTGGATGAAGCGCAGGACCTGATCCAAAAACGCCTTGAAGACGGAGGCTTCGTCCGCAATCCGCATGTCAGTATTTTCGTGAATGAATCCGCTTCGCAAGCCGTCAACATGATGGGAGAAGTGACCCGCCCCGGAGCGTATCCCGTCATCGGAGAGCGCCGTCTGTTCGATCTGATTTCCGCCGCCGGCGGCCTCACGGACAAGGCAGGCCGCAACGTCACCATCATTCATCGGCAAAACCCTGATCGAAAGGTCGAGTTGCATCTGCCCTCGAACCTCGCCGACGACACCGAGAACAACGTGGACATTACTCCTGGCGACACCATCATCGTGGCCCGCGCGGGTATTGTGTACGTGGTAGGCGACGTTACGCGCCCCAGCGGCTTCATGATCGAAGACAATGCGCTGACGGTTCTGAAGGCCCTGGCGCTGGCCGGGGGCGGCACTCGCACTTCGTCCCTCAACAGTTCCAAGATCCTGCGCCAGACTCCCACCGGCGTTCAGCAGATTCCCGTCCAACTCAAGAAAGTGCTCCAAGCCAAGGCGACGGACATCCCCATGCTCAAAGGCGATGTGTTGTGGGTGCCCGGCAGCGCCGCAAAAACCGTGGCTTTCCGGACCGCCGAGGCCGCCATGTCCATGACGACCGCGCTGGCAGTCATCGCCGTTCATCCCTAGATTTTCTTTGCGGATATTCCGATTGAAGCGCCGGCACCCTTCGACAACATTCTCAGCCTTCCAGTTTCTCCAGGACGCTGATGTAAGTCCGCGCCGTCTGCTCCCGCGATAGCCGG
This sequence comes from Acidobacteriota bacterium, assembly GCA_043734305.1. Taxonomy (GTDB): domain Bacteria; phylum Acidobacteriota; class Terriglobia; order Terriglobales; family Acidobacteriaceae; genus Acidiflorens. Next base: position 7,683 of record JAYTFO010000439.1, read on the forward strand.
CTGACAATATATTCGCGCCCGCTGATCCCCATCCGCCGTCTTCCCTCATGATCGGACGCTAAAACCGGAATCGCTTCAGCCAGCGCCTGACTGTCATCGGGTTCCACGAATATCCCCGCGCCCGCTTCCTCCACGACTTGACGCGCTTGCCCATCCACCGCCACGATCACCGGCTTTTCACACGCCATGTATTCCAGCAGCTTGGTTGGAATCACGGTCTTGAATAGTTCGGTCTTTTTGAGCATGACGAGACAGACGTCCGAACCCGCGATGTAGGCCGGGATCTGTTCTCGCGGTTGCTGATCAAGAAAAATGATGTTGTTCAACCCCCGCGCCTTTGCCAGTTCCACGATTCGATCTTTCTCCGCCCCCTCGCCAATCATCAAGAATATTGCCTGCGGAAAAGTTTCCCGAAGCCGCTCCGCCGCTGCAATCAATGTTTCAAGTCCATGCGCCATGCCCATCGTCCCGATGTAGCAGATCACGAACCGCCCGTCGGTGCCGGGCACAATCGTTGGTGGACACGGACGGAAGAGATCCGTCTCCACCCCGTTCTCAACGACCGATATTTTCTCCGCAGGCACTTTCCAGTGTCCAATCAGATGATCTTTGAATGCCGGGGTCACAACCACGATGTGGTGGCTGCGCCGATAGAGAAAGCCGGCAATGGCTCCCAGCGAGCGATGCAGCACGCTCCCTTCACCACCCGCTCCCACCGCCGCCAGCGATTCTGGCCACAGGTCGCGCACTTCGAAAACAAACGGCACGCGCTTCCACCATGCCAGCCACCATCCGGCTAAAGCGGCCAGCAATTGCGGCGAGCTGCCAATCACAACATCGGGCTTCTCCAGACCCAATCCGCTGAGCGATGCCGACAACCAGAATGAAGCGTAGTTGCGAATCCGCTCATGCGCTTTGCGGTTGGGTAGTGGCCACAGCCAGGTTCGCGCGACCTGCACGCCGTCCACGATTTCCTTGTAGACTAGGCGCCGCAACCGGGACCGCCATTCCACCGGCACCACGCCCGTGGGGTGATTCGGAAAGCCGGTAAGAACCGTCACCTCGTGCCCCATCCGTACCCAATGGCGGGACAACTCCGCAGCCCGCGCCGCAGGCGCTCCCATCTCCGGAGGGAAATATTGTGAAACGTAGAGAATCTTCACGAGGTCTTGGTTAGCACTTTCGATACAACTGCGCTCGGGACAAAAACAAACGCGACGGAAAAACCTGCGTGAGAACTCGCTCTGCCCAACCTCAGCGGTCCAAAACCGCCGCAGCCCAGCCCCGGAGGGGCGGACGAACTTAGCTCAGCGCTTCAGCGCTGGGTAGACTGAAGTAAGACTCAAGTCCCGGAGGGACGACCAATGCTCTCACACGAGTTAGTAGTCCCCTTCACTCGCTACGACAGCTCTAAAGTCTTCCTGCCGAAACGGCCTGCCCTGACTCACGCGACTCCTCCAGCGCAAATGTCGCCTGCATCGTGGTGACAATCTCATCAAGAGGGATGGGAGCGTCGCCTCCACTCCGCAGAGCGGCAACAAAAGCCACCCACTCGCCACGATGCCCCTTGTCTTGGCGCCACCGCGATCGAACCACCCGCTTCCGGCCCCCACCAACCAGTTCCAGCCGTCGAAAGTCTTCCAGCACAGCCACCGCGCCGCCGCCGAAAACTTCCACCCGTTCCTTCGAATACGATTTGTCCCCGTTCGCCAGATAACTGATCGTGCCCTGCGATCCGTCCGCGAAACGAATCGTGCAGATCACATTGTCGTTGCTGTACTTGCCCGGGTTCGCAAGCGCATGAGACTGCACTTCGACCGGCGCCGCGCCCACCAGGAAAGTCAGGAAGTCCACAAAATGACAAACCTCCCCGATCACGCGCCCACCACCTTGCGCCGGATCGTTGAGCCAGTGATCGCCAGGGATGAAACCGGCGTTCACCCGATAGTGCAACGCCAACGGTTCACGAATTCCGCGCAGAAAATCCTTCAGCTGAAGCGCCAGCGGAGCGAACCTGCGATTGAAACCGACCATGAGCAGCGCCTTGCCCCCCAATTGCCGATCCTCATAGGCCCGCACGATGTCTCGCAATTCATCTTCATCCAGGCACAACGGCTTTTCGCAGAACACATTCTTGCCGGCCTTCAGCGCCGCGATTACTTGTCTGGCGTGCAGATGATGTCGAGTGGCAACGACGACCGTGTTGATCGCCGCATCGCCGATCAGTCGATCCTCATCGGTGGCGCTGTATTGAAATTTGAACTTCTGCGCGGCGTGATGCGCATGGGATCCATTCGCCGCGCACACCCCAACCAACGTCACCTCGCCTACTCGCGATATTGCGGGCAGTAATGTGCTGGTGGCGAAGCTGCCTGCGCCGAGCAGTCCGATGGCAACCGATTTCGTGGCAGCGGCGCGCGGTGCTCCACCTCGATCAAGTGTGACGCTGTGGGTTTCCTGGGCAAACTCCGGATAGGTAATCAGCACTCCGAGGAACGCTTCTTGCGATTTTCCCGAGATCAGATCATAGGCCGACTGCGCTTGCTCAATCGGAAAACGATGCGTGATCAGGGCGCCCACATCTACCTTGGCGTCCGCGAGCACCTGAAGGAAAGCCTCCATGTTGCGCGTCTCCGTCCAGCGCACATAACCGATGGGGTAGTCCACGCCTTTCTGCTCGTAGGCTGCGTCATAACGCCCTGGACCATAAGAGCGGGAAACGCGAAAGTCGAGTTCCTTTTCGTAAATCGTTCGGCGCTCAAGGTCCATGCCCACGGTGCCCACCGCCACGATCACCGCGCGGTCCCGAGCTACTTCGGCAGCCAGATTGACCGGATCGCTGCTGGCCGTCTGCGCCGCGATCAGGATCGCATCCGCGCCTCGTCCACCCGACACTTGCATGCACGCGTCGTGAAACGCGGTGGAAGAATCTCCCGCAGCATCCGCACCCAGACGCAACGCAAGCTCAACCCGTGCGCGGTCGATGTCCATTCCCACCACCCGGCAACCTGCCGCTTTCAGAATCTGCACGGTGAGTTGTCCAAGCAGCCCGAGTCCAATGACGCCGACAATGTCACCCAACTTGACGTCAGCGGTACGCACCCCATGCAACGCCACTGCCCCGACCGTAGTTGCCGCCGCGTGCTCGAAGCTCACATCGTCCGACGGGATTCGCGCCAGCAGCAGCCGCGGGATGCACGCAAATTCCGCATGGACAGCGTGCCCCGCTCCTGCGCAAGCAACGCGATCACCCGGGCGAATATCGGTAACACCCTCGCCGACGGCAACCACCGTCCCGGCGCTGCTATAGCCCGGCGCGCTCGGTTGATCCATTCGACTGCGAACGGCGGCCACGGTCGATGCCAATCCGTCCCGGCGCACTTTATTCCAGACTTCGCGCACCAGATCAGGACGCATCCGAGCCTTCTGCAACAAGTTCTTCTGCGCAAATTCCGACGACGCCCGCTCCGTCCCCACCGAGACCAAAGACGCATACGTGCGCACCAATACACACCCCGGCAACAGCTTCGGAGCGGGCACCTCGACCACTTCGATCTCGCCGCCCCTGACTTGTTGGAGAAGCTGTTTCATATCTGTGAGGAACACCGCTCAAACACGTACCCGCAATTGTACGATGCCGAACCGCTCAGCGTTTAAGACGTCGCCAGGTTCACTTGATAAATCTCCGCACCCTCGCGCGACAAGATGATTTGCTGATCGCTCTGTCGGCATTCAATCTCTTCTCCCACCAGAATCACAGTCACCATGCGCACCGGCAATGGTCCACGCACTCGGTAGAGAAGCGAAATCGCCGGACTACGCTCGCCGTAGGTCGGAGACTCCCAGCCCAGCAACTCCTCATTACCACACGCGCTTTCGCCGCCCAGATTCTTACCGCCGCGGATAATCGCCGACTCTCCCGCACAACTGGAAAAAATGTTCCAGCGAATGCGCGTACGTCCCGCTGTGAACAGTGCGGAAAATGGCGCCTGTGAAACGATCTCAAAGGACAAGTCCGGCAGCAGCCAGTGCAGTCGCATTTCGTGCTCACCCGCACCCAGCAGGTCATCCACGATGATCCACGCATCGTCGGTAACGCGCCGCACCATCCGTCGATGTTTCACTCCAAGCCGACGATAGCCGTC
>JAYTFO010000440.1:0-3307 GCA_043734305.1 Acidobacteriota bacterium
ATTGAAGGACATCGTCGACGACGGGTCGAAGGGCTGCGGGCGAGAGCGACGGCGTGGTTGCAAGTGTTGTTGACATGACGAAGTTCGAGTGTATCGCGGGTGGCGGGACGCGATCCAATGAGTAGAGCTGAACGAATGGTTTAGTTGGACGCGTACACGCTGCCAGGTTTGAAGACCGGACGCGCGGGGGCGTCGGCGATCGACTCCACCAGCCTTCCGAAAAAGTCGTTGAACTTGGCGGCGGCTTCGGGCAGCCACGGCTGATTCAAATCGTCGGACGGCGTATGATAGCGCTCCGCGTACCAGCGCCGGTACACCGCCTCATCGGCCGAGCCTTTCTCGTATCCGAAGACGAATCCAACTGACGGGACGCCGATCTGCAGAAAATTAAAGTGGTCGGAGCGGCGCAGCAAACCGCGTTGCGGCTCTGGATCTTCCTGGATGCGAATGCCCATAGGCGCGGCGGTGCTGCGCACCAATTCGTCTAGCGAGGATTCGCCAAGGGCGAGCGTGGTGAGCGCCTTCAACGGAAAAATCGGGCGCAGGATGTCGAGGTTCACATTGGCCACCAGTTGCGCCTTGGGGATGGTCGGATGGCCGGCGAAGTAACGCGATCCGAGCAGGCCTTTCTCTTCGCCCGTGACGATGCAAAAGAGGATCGACCGCTTCGGATGCTTCTTCAAATCTCTCAAACGTTCAGCGAAATCGATCAAAGTGGCCACATACGCGGCATCGTCAAAGGCGCCATTGTAGATCTTGTCGCCGTTCCAGGGCTCGCCGATGCCGTAGCCATCCAGATGCGCTGACACCACAATATATTCTCGCGAAAGCGTCCTGTCGGATCCCGGCAGGACAGCCAGAATGTTGTCGGAGGTGACGGATTCCGCCGCCAGCTTGAGCTTCACCTTGAGGTTCGAAGGAAGGCTGAAGGAGGGCACGGTCTTGCCGGATTTGGCGAGCCCCAGGACTTCCGCGTAAGTGTGGCCGGAGCCTGCAAACAGCAGCTCCGCATCGGCGCCGTTGAAGCTGAACGCGGAGACTTGAGAACCGATTTGCTGGCGGGCAGTCGGCGGTAGCGGATCGGGTCCGTCAATCGACATCGAAACCGAATAGGCAACGGGCCACTTCGACGGTTCCGGGCCTTCCGCGCTGGGAATGGTCAGGGTGGCGGCGAATCCGGTTTCGACCAGTTTCGCTGAATAAGACCGCTGCCCGGGGATGAAGCGCGGCGTCCCTAACGTGACCACCACCTTGCCTTTGAGCTCGAGATCGGGCAGGAGTTCAGTGCCAACAAATACCAGTGGCGCGTCGACGGCGGCGGGCATCCCCTGTCGAACAGGCACGGTGATTTGACGGAACCAGGCGAGCGGAGTTGCCCGTCCCTCACGAACCAGCGCCGCTTCTGATTGAGCCGCGATCAATCGAGTGGCGCGTAGCGGAACCGCCTGGTAATAGCCTAGCGTGCCAGCCGGTTCGAGTCCAAGGCGCGCGAATTGGGTGGCGACATACGCCGCCGCACGGTTGTAACTCTCACTGCCTGTATCGCGGCCTTGCATTGCATCGCTAGCGAGCGCCGTGGTGTGAGCCCACCAGCGTTTGGTCGCGGCGTTGGGTTCGGTCGCTTGGAGAGCGGAGCTGAAAACGGCCAGCAGCAAGAGGACAAGAGCGCGCATTGCAACTAGCCTCTCACAACTTTTGCCGCCGATTCTGATACCATCTTCGTAGGTGTCACTATTTATATGATTGACTTGCTTCAGGATCTCAAGGCCTGATGTATCCTTCCCGAGGTTTCCCTCCCAGAAAGCCCCGCATTCGCGAGAACGTGAATGAGGCAATTCGTGCTCGTGAGGTCCGGGCCGTGTTCCCGGACGGCTCCGTCGAAGTCATGCCGACTCAGGTTGCTGTGCGTAAAGCGCAGGAAATGGGTCTCGACCTGATCGTCGTTTCGCCCACCGCTGAGCCTCCCGTCGCCAAGGCGATGGATTATGGTCAGTGGCAGTACGAGCAAAAGAAAAAGCAACACGAAGCCAAAAAGAAGCAGCACGTGATTCAGGTGAAGGAACTGAAGTTCCGGCCCAACACCGACGATCACGACTACGACTTTAAGAAGAACCACGCCATTCGATTCCTGAAAGAGGGCAATCGAGTGAAAGCGGTGGTGCAGTTCCGCGGACGTGAAATTGCGCACGTCGATCTCGGCAAGAATTTGCTGATCCGTTTCAGCGCCGATTTGGCGCAGTTTGGGTCGGTGGAGGGCACGCCGAGGCTCGAAGGTCGCAACGCGCACGTTATTATCAGCCCGCTGAAAGATGGAGCGAAGCCGGCGGTGCCGGGTGCTCCGCCGAAGCCGGAGAAGCCAAAGGCTCCGCCGGTGGCCAGTGGTGGAGCGCCGCCTGTTCCGCCCGCGCCGCCTGCTCCTCAGGTGTAATCTGTGTGACGTCCCGCTCTTCCAGCGGGGACCGTTTTCCTTTAAATGTGGGGACCCCCAGGTACGCAGCCTGGCGCGCTCGCCCGGCTTTTGGACAAGTCAGGAAGTTGCTGAGGCCGACCTGGGGGTCGGCCTGCGGACAAGGGGTCCAACTAGGTGAGATTGAGCTTCAGCTTCCCCACGCTAGAGCGCGTTACCGACGAGAACGCGAAAATGTGCAAAACTCCGGTGTCCCGCTTTTCTAGCGCGATTGCATAAACGAACTCAAACGCGACATCGCGTCCTCGAGAATCTTCATCTCTGACGCATAGCAAATGCGGATCGATCCTTCCCCACCCGCGCCAAACGCCACGCCCGGCGCCAAGCCCACCTGCGTCTCCATCAAAATACGTTTGCAGAATTCAAACGAATCGGTCACGCCTTCGACCTTGGGAAACAGATAGAACGCGCCCTCGGGTTTCGGCACCACCATGCCTGGCATTTTGCTTAAAGCGGCCATACAGAAGTCGCGATTCTCGCGCAACCGTGCCATCATTTCGTTGATCGCGTCTTCGCCCCAGAGCAGCGCCGTCTCCGCCGCGCGCTGGGTAAAGCTGGCGGCGTGCGAAATGATGAACTCGTTCAACTGCGTCGCCTTGGCCACCAGATCGGCCCGCCCGATCAACCAGCCAAGCCGCCACCCAGTCATGCAATAAGCTTTCGAAAACGACTGCACGACGATGACCGCGTCTTCAGGATCTGCCAACTTGAGAATCGAGGGCGCGACGACGCGCCCTTTTGACGCCGTTTCCGGGTAATACAGGCGTTCGTAAACTTCGTCGGCCATGAGCCACAATCCATGCTTACGCGTGAAATCGAGCAGCCGTTGCTGATCGCGCT
>JAYTFO010000441.1:0-5620 GCA_043734305.1 Acidobacteriota bacterium
ACGCGATCTTCATCTTCTATCTTCGTCCTTGACGTACCGCCGCTTCCGCATATACTCAAACGTCAACATTGAATTTCGCCGAATTCCGGCTTGAGGGGGCACGGAATTCGGAGGAGCCGACATGCTTGCTTTGGCGGTAGTGCGATTGCTCCCTACTAACCCGATGTGCGGAAGACTCCAGGGTTCCGACCTGTGCTGCCCTGCTAAAAATCCTCAGAAACAGATGTCGCCAATCATCTCTAAGTGGCTGATGGTATTGCCCTTAGTGTGGATTTTGACGATCGCGGCCCCGCGCGCATGGGCGGGTCTCGGATTCCAGCCGGTTTCCCCTGACGAACTCACGATGAAGACCGAGCCGCTGGCGCCGGGGGCACACGCGATCCTCCTTTATCGCCAGGTCGACCGGGACGATAACAGCCACACCGGTCATGAAGACAGATACTTCCGCGTGAAAATTCTTACCGAAGAAGGGCGCAAGTACGCCGATATCGAGATCCCGTTTGATAAGGCAAGCGAGAGCATCACCAAGATTCGAGCGCGGACGATCAAGCCGGACGGATCCATTGTGAACTTCGATGGAAAGATATTCGAGAAGACAATCGTAAAAGCGAAAGGCGTAAAGTATCTGGCCAGGACTCTTACCCTGCCCGATGTTCAAGTGGGCGGAATCATTGAGTACTACTACACGGACGACTTTCAGGAATATTTTGTTTTCGACTCCCACTGGATCCTGAGCGACCAGCTGTTCACGAAGAAAGCCCAGTTTTCCCTGAAGCCGTATGCCGGACGCTCCGATGATCCATTTCGACTGCGCTGGACCTGGCAACGGCTGCCACCGGGCGCCGAACCGAAACAGGGTCCGAATGGCATCGTCCAGATGGAAGCCAGCAACATTCCCGCCTTCCAGACGGAAGACTACATGCCGCCCGAAAACGAACTGAAAGCACGCGTCGACTTCATTTATGAAAACGAAGTCTTAGAGACCGAGCCGGATAAGTTCTGGAAACACATGGGGAAGAAATGGAACGGCTCCCTGGAAGGTTTTGTTGGGAAACGCAAAGCAATGGAAGCGGCCGTCTCCCAAATCGTTGCGCCCGGCGATGCCCCAGAAGTGAAACTGCGAAAAATCTACGACCGCGTTCTTGCGGTCCGCAACACGTCCTATGAAGTACAGAAGTCCGAGCAGGAAGAAAAGCGCGCCAAAGAGAAGCCGCCGGATAACGTAGAGGAGGTTTGGAAACGCGGCTACGGCGATAGCCGGACGCTCCCGTGGCTGTTCCTCGCCTTGGCTCGCGCTGCCGGCTTTGAAGGGTATGGATGCTGGGTTTCCAGCCGTCAGAATTATTTTTTCACTCAACAGACAATGGAGAGCCGGAAGTTGGATTCGAATGTTGTACTAATCAAGCTGAATGGAAAGGACGTCTATTTCGACCCGGGAGTGGCGTTTACACCCTATGGCATGTTGACGTGGTCGGAAACAGGAACGCCCGGGTTGCGCTTGGATAAAGACGGAGGCACCTGGATCCAAACCACGCTGCCGCAAAGCTCGGAGTCGAAAATTGAACGCAACGCAAAACTGAAACTGACCGATACCGGCGATTTACAAGGGAAACTCACCGTCACCTACACCGGACTGGAGGCGATGCGCCCCCGTCTCGAAAACCGCCACTCCGATGAAGCCGAGCGCAGGAAGTTTCTGGAAGACGAACTCAAGGGCCAGATCCCGGCCGCAGCGGAAGTGGAGTTGACCAACAAGCCGGACTGGCCGGGCTCCTCCACGCCGTTGATTGCTGAATTTGACCTGAAAATTCCGGGCTGGGCCTCGAGTGCAGGCAAGCGCGTCGTCCTTCCTGTAGGTGTCTTTACGGCGACCGAGAAACGAGTCTTTGAACACGCGAACCGTGCCCATCCCATATATTTCGAGTACCCCTTCGAGAAGTTGGACGACGTCACGATCGAACTTCCGACAGGATGGCAAGTCAGTAGCGTGCCCAAGCCGCAAGTGCAGGATGGCCACGTCGTTATGTACAACCTTAAGGTTGAGGACAACAAAGGAACCGTGCACGTGACGCGGAAATTAAATATTGACGTTTTGTTTCTGGAGCAAAAGTACTACGGGGCATTGCGCAACTTTTTCCAGGTAGTGAGGACCGGAGATGAAGAGCAGATTGTTTTGCAGCCCGGCGCGACGTCCGCCAGCAACTAGCCGAGTCGCGCTGTTCTGGTTCGGGACAGCCGTTCTTTTCCTGAGCTGCTTTCAGCCGGCCTGGGCGAGCGGCGATGCTCCCCAGTGGATGCACACGCTTGTGGGCGCAACCTTGCCCGCCTACGACGAAAAGACGGACGCGGTGCTGCTCTATTCCGAAACCAGTGTAACCGTTCTGTCGGCCGACAAAATCAGGACTCGCGTTCGCGAAGCCTACAAAATTCTGCGCCCCCGCGGTCGCAACCGAGGTACGGTTGTCGTCTACCTGAATCCGCAACGGAAACTCAAGAGCCTGCGCGCATGGTGCATCCCCGCTCAGGGCAAGGATTTTGAGGTGAAGGACAAAGACTCGATCGAAGAATCGGCTGGTACCGAAGGAGGCGAACTCATCACCGATGTGAAATTCAGGATCATTCGTATTCCCGCGCCCGATCCTGGAAACATCGTTGGATATGAATATGAAGTGGAAGAGCAACCATTCTTCCTGCAGCACGTCTGGCATTTTCAGCAATACGATCCGGCACGAGAAGCCCACTATTCCCTGGAACTGCCTTCCGGTTGGGAATACCGGGCTTCCTGGCTGAACCATGCGGAAATCAAGCCGGCCGAAACGGGCGGAAATGAGATGCACTGGACGGTGAGCGACGTAATCGGAATCAGGGAAGAGCCCGAGATGCCGCCCTCCAGCGGAGTGGCCGGGCAGATGGTTGTCTCCTTTTTCCCGCCGGGTGGAACGTCCCGGAAAAACGAGCTGGCGAGTTGGAAAGACATGGGCCTGTGGTATGGGAATCTGGTGGAGGGAAGACTCGATGCCTCGGTACCGATCAAGCAGGAAGTGGCCGCGCTTACTGCATCGAGAAGTGCCACTCTTGGAAAGATGCAGGTTATCGCTGAATTCGTGCAGCACAACATCCGCTATGTCGCGATCGAACTGGGTATTGGCGGTTTGCAGCCCCACGCATCTCCGGACGTGTTCTCCAATCGCTATGGCGACTGCAAAGACAAAGCGACGCTCACCCGCACCATGCTCCATGAAATTGGCGTCGAATCTTTTTACGTGATTATCAACCATGAGCGGGGAGCGGTGACTCGGGACTCACCGGCCCATAACGGATTCGATCACGCCATTACCGCCATCCAGTTGCCTGCGGGCCTTGCCGACCCGTCGCTGATCGCAACCGTGCAGCATCCCAAGCTGGGCAAGCTTCTGTTCTTCGATCCCACCGACGAGATGACGCCTTTTGGACAAATCCGTGGAGCCTTGCAGGCGAACTACGGTTTGCTGGTGACACCAGAAGGTGGCGAACTGATCCAGTTGCCGCAGCAGCCCTCGCACATGAACAGCATTCAACGCACGGCGAAGCTGACGCTCGACCCGACGGGCACACTGAAGGGTGACGTGAAGGAAGTTCGGCTCGGCGATCGTGCGTCTTCAGAACGGTGGCGCTTGCGCACCGTCACGAAAGACACTGACCGGGTCAAGTCGATCGAGAACCTGCTGGGCAGTTCGCTCACAAGTTTTCGGATCACGCATGCCACGGTGATCAACCTTCAGCAAACCGATCAGCCTTTCGGTTTCAACTACTCGTTTGAATCTGAAAATTATGCCAAGAATGCCGGCGACCTGATCTTGTTGCGTCCGAGAGTAGTCGGGAGTAAGTCATCGGGCATTCTGGAAACCAAGGAGCCGCGCAAGTTCGCGATCGAATTCGACGGCCCTCTGCAGGACACGGACAATTTTGAAATCACGATTCCCGCCGGCTACGTAGTGGACGACCTGCCCCCTGCCGTGGATACCGACTACAGCTTTGCCAGTTACCATTCCAGGACCGACGCAAAAGGAAGTGTGATTCATTACACGCGGACCTTTGAAGTCAAGGAACTCAGCGTGCCCGTCGAGAGGGCAGAAGAACTCAAGAAGTTCTATCGCATCGTCGCTAGCGATGAGAGGAATACCGCCGTGCTGAAGCCGGTGGGCGCGGGCAAGTAAAGAGTTTGGAAAAGTTTGGTCGGCCCGAGCAGACGATTTTCGAGCAGTTCCATTTGACCGTCGCAACGACCGCGATTTTTCGACCTACTTCCAGATGCCAGTGATGACCGACGCAGCGCCGTCTCCTGACTCTTTGTGGATCGGGTCGAGGCCGAAATTATCCTCGATCGTTCGCAAGACACTGTAGTGGTCGTAAGCAGCGGTGACCGCCCCTGGCTTCACCATGGCGCCCAGAAATACCGTATAGATCCGTTCCGGCTTGTTATTTCCCTCCGACTCGTCAAAAGTAACGATCACGAGCGTGCGCTTCAATTGTTCGTCTTTCGGAACCCACGTCGTATCGTCGAAGCGAAGCCATGTGGTGAGAAACACACGGAGCCAGTCCGAAGCTTTCTTGAGCCCTTCTTGCGGATTGGACGTCGGGTCATGGCCATCGTCGTCAAGGTTTGGACTGTAAAACATATATTCAGGTAACGGATGTTTTTGGGGGTCAGCAATAAAGGCACCAATGTCAGATACAAAAGCATTGTCCCGGGCGTGCGTATCCACCGCAACTATATTGTGGAAACTCTTATTCTGGACTGCGCGGAAACTCAGGAAAGGTACATGCTTGCGCACGTACCTCCCCTTGCGGTCGCCGAGGAACGGTTTCTGTGCGGTTAGGGACGCCGGGTAATCCTCAGCATAGTTTTTCCAATTGAGCAAATCAGCGATAGTCCTGTGCTCGTTATCGTCGTTGAGACTCCTCTGGTTATCACTAAAGAGTTTTGGTGCGTGAATGCCAAAATCGCTGCCCGCGATCATCGCGATGTAGTTTGGATACGAGTAATGATAGAGGTTGCCGAAGTTGCTGAAGACCGCACCCTTGTGGGCGATGCTTTTCAACAGATCATTGTTGATCGCCGACTCATAGCTTTGATTTTCGAGTACGACGATGAGCACGTGGTCGAAATGCTTGGGCCCAGGGTTGGGACCCGCCCCGATGGAGCTGTTCTGCGAACGGCTGAGAGCCGTGACCACCCCAAGAAAAAGTGTTCCAAGTGCGAAAGTGCGGCGCCACGGCGTCATGTATTCTCCAAGTCCGAAGTCCAGTGCAGTCTTGAAACTGAGACGACGATACACCTTATGATGCAATTCGGGGCGTAGGAGAAGATACCAGCACCCCGACAGGTCTTCGGCATCGACATGAGTGGTGATCGCAGCTAATTGCGCGTATGGCGATCAATTCGGGGACGTGTGCCTCTCTTGCAGCGACCGTTTTGCCGAGCCGGAAATCCCTGGTTGTTGTTAACAGCGTTTACACTCATTGACCCTCAATAAAGTGTAATTGATTCCATAACAATGTCGGCTCCAAGCTCCGAGTAGACTTTGGGGGTGCAAAGCAACCCAAAAGGCTCGGGAGAAAGGAGCCGAACGATGATCAT
>JAYTFO010000442.1:0-12240 GCA_043734305.1 Acidobacteriota bacterium
GTGGTTCGCGCGGTGGCAACGTCAGCGCATGCTCCAATGGATATAGGACCAGTAACGGGCGAGCGTCAGAATCAGCAGCAGGATTCCGATCAGCAGCAGGCCCGTGGCTTCGGCCGCGTAGGCATGGTGGCGATGTTGGTGCTTGTTATCCGGCACGGGCTTGGGGGTAGGGGCGGCCACGGAAATATTGTATCCCGATTGTAGTTGCGATCGAGGGATGCGTTGGCGCCCGGTGGAGAATGACGCGTTCGCGCCGGTGTACACTACGGCAAAGTCATGCCGATACCAGCATCCAGCGAATCCGGGTTCCTGCGGTTTGGCGTTTTCGAGGTGGACCTGGCGGCTGGGGAACTTCGCAAGAACGGCGCTCGCTTGCGATTGCAGGAGCAGCCTTTTCAAGTCCTCGCCGTGCTGCTGGAAAATGCCGGACGCGTGGTCACGCGCGAAGACCTGCGGCAAAAAATCTGGCCTGCGGACACTTTCGTCGATTTCGATCACAGCCTGAATACTGCCGTGAACAAAATTCGGGAAGCGCTCGGCGATTCCGCGTCGAACCCGCGGTTCGTCGAAACGCTGGCGCGCCGGGGATACCGCTTCATCGCGCCGGTGAATGGCGTGGAAGCGGTGACCACGAAACCTCCCAACGTCACGGCGAGCGATGCAAAGACCGGAACTGAAACGGCGTTACCTGCCGCGCTCGACGTTCCCGCGCCTCATCGCGGGATGGTGCGCGCTTTGTTCGCGCTGATCCAGGTGATGTATCTGATTTTTTACGTGAACGCGCTCCACCATCTGAGTGGCGTGGACCGAGTGGCCAGCGGCTCGTTGCCGGAGTGGGGCGCTCGCCTGATCGTGATTGCGGTGTTGGTAACGGGCGCGGCCGGGATCCCGCTGCGCTTCTATCTGCTGTCGGCGGTTGGGTTCGATTTTCGCAAATTGGGAGAAACTTTCCGGCGACTGTTTCCCATCGTGCTCGCGATGGATCAACTCTGGGCGGTAGCTCCGTTTCTCCTCCTGCCCCAGATCGGAATCGGACTCGCCTTCGCCGCCACTGCGGCTTTGCTGTATGTGCCCTTCTCGGAGAGAACGCTGGTGCGCATGGCGTATCCGGCAGCAAGCTGAGATTGGTCGCGCACTGAAACTCACGGCCAGTCCACCGAATGTTTCTTCCACTAGCCGAACCGGTGGCTTCAGGGAGTGGTCGTAAGGAACAGAATCGGCGCCTTGCAATCGGACGCATGCACGTGGAAGAAGTACGCTGTAGCGATCGGATACTGCGCTGGCGCTCCTCCGTGACGGTTCTCTGTGAGTAACGCCAAGAGCGAGGCTGCCGGTTCGCTCAGCGACATCGGGCCCTGCGCTTGGGCAGCTGTTTTCTGCACATCGTTGCTGTGGCAGTCGATCGGGTTCTCCGGGAAATCCACAAACAAAGTCACGCTCAGGAACTTTGCGAGATCGCGGAAGGCTTCGCGGGAGTGCGTATCGCATTTGTCCAAGGGGTCGTCCATCTGCGCCGGCTCAATGCCAAAGCGAATGGTCGGTGTGTCCACCTGGAGCAGCAACGGGTTGAAGGTACCGGTGTCCGGAGTGCCTGCCACGGCGAATCCATTCAAACTGCTGACGCTGTAGCGCAGTGACACCTCGCTGGCGTAATTCTGTTCGCTCGAAGCATCGGGGGGATACGCAGAGCCGACGCGACTGCGGGTACGCTTGGCCGCCACGTAAGCCTCAGGCTTCGGCAAACGGATGACGTACCGTCCAGACTTGTCGTCGAGCGCGTGCTGCAGGCTCGGCGCGTCGATCTTGGCTTGGGCAAAACTTGGGTCGAGGGTTCCCGTACCCGCCGCACTATGGGCCGGGATCGAAAGATCATAGACTCCAACCGCCAGAGTCGAATCGTTCGAGGCCGCCACGTAGAGATCGCGGTGGCCTTTCGTCTTGGGCGCAAGCGCCAGGACAGAATTCGCGTTCTTCGGATCCGTAACGAAAGCCCACGGACCTTCGAAAACGACGAAGACTTTTTCGGTGGTGGCCGGCACGGCGGCTGCCGGAGCCTGGGTTGTCTGCTTGGATTGCTCACATGCGACAAGGAACATCGCTGCCAGGAAAACGCTGGTAAGTGTAAGTGGTCTGCCGAGGGAGTGGACGCAGCTTCTCATGGGGTCTGCTTTCCTGTTTGGGGGATCTATGAAGCCGATGATTCGCCACGCTCTATCCACACTTCTTGTAACCAAGACACACACTCACGGCCGTCCGTACGCGGCAAATGCGGACCAGTAGTAAGGATGAGATGTGCGCGGATTCGCCAATGTTTTCCGAGAAGTCAATCGGATCGCATCGGAAACGGACTGGCCGGAAAGCGCGCCGCGGTAAAAATCTTCCACGAATGCTCGAGCCTCCACCGAGTCCACCGACCATCGGCTCGCGACCACGTTCGGAACGCCGGCACGCAGAAGAGCTTCGGTGACGCTGTTGAATCCGTCTGAACCTCCGTTGCTCGAGGCGGTGCTACAGGCGGAAAGAACCGCCAGGCGCATATTCGGTAAAGGGAGCTTCCGCAAGTCGTCCGCATCCAGGAGCAGGGGAGGATCCGAGCGGGACTCTCCGATCAACATCAATCCGGTTTTTGAGGGTGTGGCCAAGGAGTGCCCGGCAAAATGGAACACGGCCGCTGCTGGCAGTTCGCTGCGGACCGCGCGCAGGGTAGCTTCCCTGTCCTTGAGCACAATTGCCGAATGAAAACCACTGGCCACCGCGTCCGCTTCAGCGGCCACGTTGGGCAGAGGAACGAGCCCGTCTGCTGGAGACGAAGCGGCGCTGCCCACCACCACAGCATACGAATCGGGCGAAACGGACCCGACGAGGCGCAGCCGCGCATCCGAATCTTGTCCAAGAGAGTGAACAACGGACCAACGCTCGACCAGGTAGTGATTGTTCGAATCCAGCAGCGCTTCAAATGGCACTTGTGACAGCGCTCCTTCCGCCTCGACCACGAGCGTGCGGCCCGGTTCCAGTTGCTGCTCCACCGGAGCAATCAGAGACTCATACAGGCTGTGAGCGTCCCGGCGCAAGGCACTGAGTTCCGACTTGGGGTCCGACGACAGATCGTAAAACCTTGCCGCCAGATCCTCCAGATCGTGGTTTGATTTCGGGATCCATTGGGAACGCACACCGCCATCGTCATAAACCCATATAGCAAGGCCGCCTGGGAGCAGGCCGTAGGCGATTACTGTCTCGTGCGTAAGAAGAGGAAGGCGGGAGGCCAGTCGCGAAGGGTTCGGTACCGGGGGATTAGTTACTGGTCTGTGCCCGCGGGCACCCACATCCGCACCCCCTCGCTGGGACGCTCCCATGTACCACTCATACATTTCCAGAGATTCCTGCGAACGCCCCTGTGTCAACTCGGCTTCGGCGAGCGCGAGATACACCGGGGCTGCGTCTTTGCTCCAATTCATCCGATCTGCCTCAGAAGCCAGAGACGCCAGACTCTGCTCCGCAAGGGCGACTGCCGGTCGTAGAGCTTGCTCGGCCTCCGCTCCGCGATCCCTGCGAAGCTGCAGTTCCCCGAGGGTACAATAAAACATCTGGACCAGATAGTTGTTCGACAGTGAGCGGACCTGGTCCTGGATTGAGGTCAGACGCGCGATGGCGGCGTCAAAACGGCCAAGGCTTGCTTCCAGTTGAGCGATATGGATCTCGTTTTCAAGGGCATCGCTACGGCGAGCTTCGGTGCGCGGAGCAAGAGCAAACAAGCTGGCTGCGTTGGCATACTGTTGTTCCGCGATTTGGGGCTGATGAGCCTCGGTCGCCGCATTGGCCATGTAGCTGTGCGCCCAGGCGCGTAGCAGCAGGTCTTTATCCGAGTCAATCAGAGCAACGGCTTCGCGCCAGTTTGCCACTTGCAGGCTCGGACGTCCGGCAGCTTCCGCGTTGTAGGCCAGCTCGGTGTAAAGGTTGTACCCTCGCATGGTGGGAAATTGCCCCGACCAGTAGCGATCCAGGCCCACGCTGGCCAGTTTCCAGGCGTCGGACTGTTCGCCAGCTTCAGATTTGAATCCCGCGACAAATCCGAGGGCCCGCAAATAGAGCGCGCCGTAGCCGTTTCCCTGCGCTCGCTCCAAAGCGTGGCGCGTGGCTTTTTGGTCAGCGCCGATGTCCCCCATCAAAGACGAGCAGACCGCACTCTCCAAGCCAAGCTGAATTTGCAGCCACGGGTACGAATATCTCTCGGATACCCTCAAAGACGCGCTTGCTTCTCGCCGGCAGGTTTCGCTTTGCCGCTCGATCTGCTCGGCGAAGATCTTCTCGAAATGCGCGCGCAACGCGCCGGCCATGTTACCGGAAGCGCGAAACAGCTGATCTGCGCGCACACTCTGCTCGGTGGCAGCAGCGTACTCCCCTGATTCATTTGTCTGGATCGCGCGAGACAGGGCCGCGACTGCTGCTGGAAATTTTGGAGAAGAGGAACCGCGCAGCAAGTCAGAGAGCCAGCGGTCGTTGTGCTGCCGGCTGGTCAGATCCGCCAAAAAAAAAAGCGCCTGCTGCGCTGCCCGATCGGCCTTGCCGGCTTTTTCCGGATACGCTTGCGGCAACCACGAGACTACAGCTTCGTTTAGATATTCTTCGATGCGTTCATCCACTCGCATACTGCGCTCGGCATGATCTCGCGGCTCCGCCAGTTGCGCGGGAGAAAGTAACGGCGGCGCCTGGCTCTGGGCGTGCTTCTCCAATTTCTTGCGGACAGCCTCAGATCTCTCCCGCGCCTCGGCTGCCCACTGCGAATTCGGATCGACTTGTAGGTAGCGATCCCAGTCGTCCAACGCCTGCCGATATAGAAATTGGTTCTCGGACACAATCGCGCGATTGAAAAGTGCCAGCGGGTCGTCGGGCCGGAGCGCCAGAACCCGGCTAAGCGTTTCGTACGCGGCGGCGTAGTCTTTCTGCTGGAAATAGGCGGTCGCGAGATCGGTCAGTATTTCTGGCGACTTGGGATCGAGTTGCCAGGCTCGTCGCAACGTGGCCTGTGCTGCATCGTACTTTCCGTCGAGCAGATCCGCTCTGGCCTTGGCACGCAGCCAAAACGCATCGGAGGGATGCCATGCCAGTTGGTCGTAAATCAGAGCCTCGGCCTTCAACAATTCTCCGGGAGAACTCAGGAAGGTAGACGCAGGCTCTCGTTTCAATCCCTCGCCCAACGATGCATACCGCGAACCTTCGAAGCGCAATTCACTGAAGCGTCTGGCGCTACCCGCCTCCGCCAGCAACTGCGCAACCTGTTTCTCCGGGCTGCGCTGAGATTCATACCCATAACCCACAAGCGCAGCCGCCAACAGGCCCGCTGCTGCCATCGCCAGTCGAGGCGCCGTCCACCATCGCCACCACGCTGCCTCCTGTTTTGTCTCCGGGGCAAGCGTTTGTGCGATCCGGCGAGCGAGGCGGTCTTGCCACTCGGGCCGGGCGCTCTCCAATTCCGCGATTTGCTTCGCCTCGGCGGAGGTCGTTTCCACGTTCAAGTCGGAAACGGCATCGCACAGCAAGCGGCCGCAATGCTCACAATCGGTTGCGTGCCGGATAAACTGCTGCGTGGGTTCGTCGGCCAACTCGCCGCCGGCAATCTCGTACCACACAATTGGATCGGGGCAATCCGAGGGGCGGTTGCGATTCATGCCGGGCCCCGAGTTTTCGGAATTACGATCCAGACAGCACTCCTTCAGGAATTTCTCAATCGGTCCCAACCTGGCGCCACAGATGCAGGGATTTTCCCGGGCTTCGAATCTGACCGTTACTACCTAGAACGACCCTAGAAGGGAAAACCCTTCAGTGAATGTTGCCGATGTGACTCTGAATCAACTGCGTCATCCTGCGCAGTGCGGTCTCGACCCCTTTGGTTTTCAGGCTGATCCACGGAGTGGAAGCGATCGCCTGGGCGGTCATGCCGTCCCGGTAGTGGAGCCAAAAAATCGCTCGATTTCTAATCAGAATTTCGTCCGCGTAGAACTTTCCCAAAATGCCATCGATCTCCCGCAGCGCAACCACATCGTCGGTTGACAGACGATTTCGGTCGTCGCTTCGAGGCCGAGCGGGCGAACGCGGGTCGGACAGCGAGTCCGTCTGACCGGCATCGCGCTTCCGAGCCAGTTCGCCCTTGAAGTAATCGAGCGCCACACTCGCTGCTACTACTTTGAGGAAACCAAAAATCGAGTCCTGATGCCGGGCTTGAAACTGACGCAATAGGCGGCACCGATCGGCGCATAGCCTCAGGTAGGTTTCCTGCACCATATCGTCCACGACGTGGGGCGGCACTTGCGACCAGTGCCGACGCGCAGTTCGTCCGGCGACCTTCGCGATCAAAGGATGAAAACGACGAACGAACTCGGCCCACGCGGCTTCGTTGTCGGGGCCGACGCATGCTTGGACTAAACTCTCGGAAGTATGGGCTGAAAAGCTGGCCACGGGTCCCACTCTAAGTGGGCCAGATTTTACAACACTTTTACCGGAATATTGCCGGGAATATTGCAAAGATCGGCTGGAAATCCGAGCCCTTTCTCAATCGTACGTCGCAGACCGCTTCAGGCCAGCAGTCGGGCGGCTTCCTGCGCGTAGTAAGTCAGAATCATGCTGGCCCCGGCCCGCCGGATGCACAACAGCGATTCCATTATCACCCGTTCGCGGTCGATCCACTGATTTCTTGCGGCGGCTTCGATCATGGCGTACTCCCCGGAAACCTGATAGGCGGCCAGGGGCAGGTCGAAGCGGTCGCGGGCCGCGGCGATCACATCCAGGTAGGGCATCGCCGGCTTGACCATGATCATGTCCGCGCCTTCTTCGATGTCCAATTCGATTTCCCGCATCGCCTCGCGAATATTTCCCGGATCCATCTGATAGGAGCGGCGATCCCCGAACTGGGGTGCGGAGTCGGCGGCTTCGCGGAACGGGCCGTAGTATCCAGAAGAAAACTTGGCGGCATAGGACAGAATCGGAGTATTGAGATAGCCGGCCTGGTCCAGGGCTTTGCGGATCGCTCCGACCCGGCCGTCCATCATGTCCGAAGGCGCGATGATGTCCACGCCAGCCTTCGCCAGTGATACCGAGGTGCGCGCCAGCAGTTCCAGGCTCGCATCGTTGACGATTTCATATTCTGCGGCGGCAGGCGGAGCCGCAGCCGCAGCACCCAGGGATTGCGGGCCCGATTTCACGATTCCGCAATGCCCGTGCGACATATATTCACACAGACAAACATCGCCCATCACCAGCAGATCACGAACCTCGCTTTTGATGGCTCGCGCTGCTCGTTGCACTATCCCGTCGTCCACCCACGCGCCGGTGGCGGCTTCGTCTTTTTTCTCCGGCAATCCGAACAAAATCACCGCCGGCACGCCCAGTGCATGAGTCTGCCGCGCTTCCTTTACCGCTTCATCCACCGAGAGATTGCAGACTCCCGGCATCGACCGCACTTCCTTGCGGACGCCCGTTCCCGGGCAGATAAACATGGGATAAACGAAAGATTCAGGAGTCAACCGGGTTTCGCGGACCAGGGAGCGCAACGTTTCCGTCGACCGCAAACGCCGCATGCGGGTGGCAGGGAAGGCCATAAGCAGATTCTAGCAGCCCCTGCGCGGTGCAGCGCAATCTGTCCTTTATGCCTCGCCCCGGATGCTTCATGGTTACTAGAGTAACCGGTGGTATCCGCTCAGTGACCTCAACAGAGTGTCTTGAAACCCTTATCATGCAGAGGGATGTCTCTGCGTCCAATCTCGTTTGCGGTTTGCGGAATCGCGCTGGTGCTGGCCTTCGCTCTGGCGCCCCTCGTGTTTCCGAACCCATTTTTCCGGACCGCGGTGGGCGACTCGATTCCCCTGCTGATCTCCATCGCCACACTGGTTCTCGCCATTAGAAATGCGATCGACAGCTGCGGCCATACCCGGATTTTCTGGGTGCTGATGACCGTTGGCCTCAGCATGTGGTGGTTCAATCAGGCGACCTGGGTGTGGTTTGAGGTTCTTCGCCACCAGCGTGTACCGGACCCGTACTACGGAGACATCATTCTGTTCTTGCACCCCGTTCCTTTCATGGCGGCGGTCGCCATCCGTCCGCAAGACTCGCATGAGAGTGAAGGACTGCTGTCCAGTGCACTGAACATTGTCATTCTCCTGGTGTGGGGAGTGGTCGTCTATGCCTTCGCGGTTTTTCCGGATGAATACGTGGTTCCGAATCTCACCGTTGCCAGCCTGCGCTGGGATGCATTGTATCTGGCGCAATCGCTGATCGTGATTGCGGTGTCGGGATGGTCTTTTCTGACCAGCGTCGGGCCTTGGCGAAGGCTCTATGGGGCAATCCTGCTGTCCAGCATTCTCTATGCGATCTCCTCGGAAGCGATTAATGTCGCTCTCGCCCGCGGCACTTACGTGACGGGCGGACTGTACGACGTTCCTTTTGTGATCTCGCTGCTCGGCTTCCTTTGGGTCGCGCTCAGCGGACGCAGTTGTTTGCACGAGACGCAAGCGACGCCTTCGGGGGCGCCCCTGACTGGCTTTTTCGCTCCCCTGCTCGCGAAGGTGGCGCTCCTTTCGCTGCCCCTGATGGGATACTGGGCCCTGTTCATGGGATCGGAAACGCCCTACTTGCGGCAGGTGCGCTTCACGGTCGCCATGTGTGGAGTCGCGCTGCTTGCCTTTTTTGTTTTTCTGAAACAACACCTGCTGGATCGCCGGCTGGTGCAATTGCTCCTGCAATCCCAAAGCAGCTATGACAACCTGCAGCGGCTCCAGGGAAGAGTCGTCCAGCAGGCCAAGCTGGCTTCGCTGGGAGAATTGGTGGCGCTGGCGGCGAGCGAATTGGAGTATCCGCTGGCCACGGTTTTGGAAAGCTCCGAGCGCCTTGCGGCCAGCGGCAACTTGAGCCGCGAACAGCTCTCCACTGCGCAGAAGATTGGTCAGCAGGCCCGCCGCACTCGCGATCTGGTCAATGATCTGCTCAGTTTTGCGCAGCAGACTCCCGGGGAGAAGTCCCCACTCGAACTCAAGCCAATGCTCCAGCGCGCGATCCAGATGGAAGCCTTCAAATTGGAAAAACGCGACATCAAACTCACGGTGCAGAGCGACGCAACGATGCCGCGCGTCCTCGGCAACTCCAACCAGCTTTTGCAGGCCTTCCTCCAGATCATCGAAAATGCCGTGGACGCTTTGCAGGAGGCTGGCGGAGGAAGTCTGCTGGTGTCCCTGCGGCACGAGGGTGCCGAAGTGGTCATCGAATTTGCCGACTCCGGGCCCGGCTTGCGCGATCCGGAACGTGTCTTCGATCCGTTCTATACCACCAAGCCAGTCGGAAAAGGCACCGGCCTCGGTTTGAGTGCGACCTACGGAGTAGTACAGGATCACAAAGGACAAATCACCTGCTACAACCGTCCCGAGGGCGGCGCGGTGTTCGAGATCCGACTGCCCGGCCTCAGAGTGGGCGCGCCTTTCAGCGAAGCTGCAAGGGCATGAGGTAAGGTCGGAGGTCAGAGGTTAGATTGCAGAGGTGAAGAGCCCTCGAATCAAAAGCTCTTACCTCTGCAATCTGACCTCTTAACCTCTGACCTTACTATCCTCCGCTCGCCACAATCGCATCCGCAACCCGTGCTGCTTGCACCGCGCACGCCACATCATGCGTGCGGATAACATGCGCTCCCTTCAGAATCAACACCGTCTCGGTGGCGAGCGTGCCATGCAGTCGTTGATCCACCGGAGCGTCTTTGCCATCCCGTGCGAGTGTCCTTCCAATAAATGATTTTCGCGACGTGCCCGCCACCAGCGGATATCCAACCTGCTGCAGTTCTGCAAAGTGCGCCAGCAGAGGATAGTTCTCTTCGAAGCGCTTGCCGAAACCAAATCCTGGATCGAGTGCCAGATGATCGCGCTTGATCCCGGCCAGAATCGCCGCCTCGGCCCACTGCCGCAAGTCGCGCTTCACCGCCAGCACGGGGTCTCCGATGGGAGGCAGCGAGCGCCATTCGTCGGGGTGGCCGCGCGTGTGCATGAGCACCGCTCCCACTTTGAGTTCCGCCAGCGTCTTCGCCATCTTTGGATCCCAGCGAAAGCCGCTGATGTCGTTCACAATTTCCGCTCCCGCCTCGACCGCGGCGCGCGCGACATTCGCCTTGTAGGTGTCGACGCTGACGATCGCGTCCGGCCGGCGCCGCTTTAAGTCTCGGATGACAGGTAGCACTCGCTTCAATTCTTCCTCTTCAGTGACAGGAGTTCTTACCCGTGGCTCCGCAGCGGGAGTACCTTTCGCAGATTCTCCCGCCGCCGTCACACTTGCTCCCGGGCGCGTCGACTCCCCGCCTACGTCAATCAGCGTGGCGCCTTCCGACAGCAACTGCTCGGCGTGCGCGACTGCCTTCTCCGCATCGAAGTAAAGGCCGCCGTCGGAAAACGAATCGGGCGTCACGTTGACGACTCCCATGATCAGAGTGCGCCGTCCCAGTTCAATCGTCCGGGAACCGAGGTTCCAATGAAAGATGGCTCGCATGAAGTCGTTATTCTAGAACGTCATTGCAGAACGTCCTAATATTCGCCGGGTGTTAGAATCTGGTTAATGGCGCGCCTGCGATCGTTATCGCACTACTTACTCGCTGTCCTGATGCTTGCAGGGGCAACGCTGGCGGCTCCGCCCAAGCCTCTCCATGAACGGATTGCGAACGTGCTCGCCGCTCCCGACCTGGCGCGCGGCTTCTGGGGCCTGGAAGTAACGTCGCTCTCCTCGGGGAAGACGTTGTACTCGCTGAACCCCGACAAGCTTTTTACTCCCGCTTCGAACACCAAGCTCTTTACGACCGCGGCCGCGCTTGCGTTGATTGGTCCCGACTACAAATTTCGTACCACCGTCGAAACCGCGGCTACGCTCGACCGCTACGGTCGCCTCAACGGCGACCTGTTGCTGGTCGGACACGGCGACCCCAATCTTTCCGGACGCGAGTTGCCTTACGATCTGCGCACGCAGCGTAACGACCATCCCATTCAGGCGCTCGAAACGCTGGCCGACGCCCTCGTGCAGAAAGGCGTGAAGTATGTCGACGGTGACATTGTCGCCGATGATTCTTACTTTGCGTTTGAGCGCTACGGCGAAGGCTGGAGTCAGGACGATCTGGTGTGGGCCGATGGCGCGCCCGTTTCCGCGCTCACCATCAACGACAATGTCGTCTTCGTCAACATCCTGCCCGCCGATCGTCCGGGCGAAAAAGCTTTTGTCAGCGTCACGCCGTTCGCTGATTATTATCGTCTCGACAATCGCATCATCACGACGCCCGCCGGCACTGGGCGAAAATTTTTCGTCAATCGCGAGCCCGGCTCGACCGTCCTCACTCTGTGGGGCAATATGCCGCTCGACGATCCGGGCGCGAACGAAGCGCTCGCCATCGAAGACCCCGCTGAATTTGCCGCGGCGCTTTTCCGTCAACTGCTCGAGAAGCGCGGCATCGTGGTCTACGGACGCCAGCGCACCAAGCACACGGAACTGGCAACGCTTTCTACTTTCAGTGTGACCGCGGTTGCGCCTTCTCGTGGTGGAAGCGACGGCGCCATGCGTCCGCTCAAGAGCGATCAGCCGATCGTGCTCGCCAGTTACGAATCGAAGCCCATGCTGGACGATGTCCGAGTCGTAAATAAAGTCAGCCAGAATCTGCACGCCGAAATCCTGCTGCGCCTTCTGGGACGAGAGCGCGGCACCGCCGGAACCATCGAAGGCGGCCTCGAAGTATTACGCGGATTTCTTACGCAGGCGGGAATCTCAAACGAACAATACGTGTTGTATGACGGCTCCGGACTCTCGCGCCAGAACCTTGTCACTCCCCACGCCATCGTGCAGTTGCTGCGCTACGCTGCCCTCCAACCCTGGGGAGCCGCTTACAAATCGACCTTCCCCGTCTCCGGCGTAGACGGATCGCTTTCCGACCGTTTGAATGCTCCCCGCATGCAAAGCCGTATCTCCGGCAAAACCGGATCGCTCGGCGGAGTGAAAGCCCTTTCCGGCTACGCTACCACCGATAGCGGAGAGGTGGTCGTGTTCTCAGTCCTCTCCAACAACTCCAACCTGCCTCCCAAGCGCATCACGGAAACCATCGACGAGTTAGTCAAGGCGATTGTGGAAGACGCGCCCGCGCATTAGCGGATTCTGGCGGCACGCAGGTGTTGGAAGGGCACGACTCTCGCAGTCAGCGGGAAACTCGGTCTGGTCGACGAAACGGGAAGGGCACGAGTT